>JADZEM010000176.1 GCA_020850535.1 Chloroflexota bacterium | reverse complement strand
TCGTATGTTGAGCGCGTCGTGCCGCCGCGTCGGGGCTTGAAAGCCCCGCCTACCATCCTGCAGTCGCTGCGCGACGCTCCAGTCGCACCAGTGCCGGCCGTTCCCGGCGGCCGTCGCGCAGCGACGGTGTGACGGTAGGCGGGGACTTCAGTCCCCGACCGCCCGTTCCATGATGCTTCAGGGACACCAATGAACATGCCATCGCCCTGATCGGGCGAGCCGCCCGGGCTACTTCAGCAGCCAGTTGACCAGCGGCGTCACCAGCAAGATGCGGTCGCGGCACGCGCCGCTGACTCGCGGCAACGGCAGCCGTGCCGTCACCAGTCCCACATACTCGCGCGCCACCCGGATCACGAAGCGGTGATCCCGCCACCACGAGTCGGGGCTGAACGGATCGCCAGCGGCCGGCCGAAGCAGGCCACGCGGGCCGTCCGGAGCCACCTGCCGCCAGAGCGCCGCGACGCGCCGGCTGTGGTACTTCGAGGTGACCAGGATCACCGGCCGATCCGGAGCGTCCAGCGCGCCGGCGGCGATCTCCAGCTCGTCGGCCGTCATGCAGGCGTACTGCTGCGCCACCACAATCGCCGAGGCCGGCACCCCCTGCTGGATCAACAACGCGCGCCGCTGGGCCAGCGTCGGTCGGTCGTCGTCCTCATCGCGCCCGCCATCTGCCTCGAACCATTCGGGCACCAGGACAATGCGCGGCGCAAGCCCCTCACGGTAGACGTTCGCCGCCTCCCACTCACGCGTCGGGTAGCCGCCCGCCAGCACGACGACAGCCTGGGCCGGCTCAAGTTGATCCTCCACGATCAGGAACGCGCCAATCGGGGAGAGGGACACGGCCCCCACGGGCAGGAGCAACAGGCCCAGCGCAAGCCGCTGGAGCAGCCGCGTTGACGGCCAGGAAGCACGCCGCTCGGGGTGGATACGCACAGACACGCCGGATACTATCTCGGAGCGCGTCGGCCGGCCGCCACGATAGTCGCGCGGCCACCAGTACTCCTACAAATGTGTGAGTCAATCGATCATCATTTCGCTGATTCCGTATGAGAGTGTTATGAAACTCTCACCGGAACTGTTACGAGCGTCCCTGCACACATCGAAGGTCCGTTTCTTCGGATAGCTGCACGATGCACAGCGAAATCATCGCGTGCACGATCATGGCGACGCGCACATCGCCAGCCCGACGAGCACCATTGAGGAGTCACAGACAGCGCACATCGCACCGATAAAGGCAAAACGGTCGAAAGGCCGCGACGCAAAGCCACGGGTCTACCCCCGCAACGGGAACGATAGCCGGGCTACCGAAGTGGCAGCCGCTGATCCAGGACACGTCTATGGGGTGGTGGCTGCCTGTTCTCAGGCAGGACGTGTCTCAACGTGAACACCCCATCGCACCATCATCGTCCCCCCTCATGGGGCTGGCTCAAGCAGCTGGGCAGCCTCACCGCCCTGCTCGCCATCGTTGCCAGCATCGCCATGCCCACCACCAGCCCCGTCCCGCCGGTCCAGGCGGCCCCCGCCGCTGCCCCCGTGGCCGCGCCAGCCGACGCCCTTGCTGATTCCTTCCCGCTCGGCATTTTCGACGACGGCAACATGATCTTCGGCAAGCCGGCGAACTTCGACCGGCTCATCCGCGACTCGCAGGCCCAGGGGCTTGATACCGTCCTCTTCAACAACAACTCGGCCATCCGCGACGAGGCGATGCTGAGCGTCTCGGACAGCCTCGGGTTCAATGTGATCTTCGGCCCCCAGGCCGAGCTGCACTCCCAGTGGTACGACGTGGGCGTGCCCGCGACCATCGCGCAGGCCCGCACCGTCGTCTACCCGCTCGTGGACCGCGTCAAGGCGCACCCGAGCGTCAAGGGGTACAACGTCGCCGACGAGCCGCACAACGAGCAGACCGACAAGGTCCGCTACGCCACACAGGCGTTCCAGGAGCGCGACCCGGCCCGCCGCGCGGCCCCGCTGGTCATCGGCGTCAACCGCGGCGACCAGATCTTCGCGGCCTCCGGCGCCAACATGCTCCTGGCCGATGTCTACCCGGTCGGCGCGGACAACCCGCCCTGCAACTTCATGATGACCGGCTTCGGCTACCCAACATTCACGTTCGCGGACTATGTCCGCCGGATGAACGCGAACCGGCCGGCCAACAAGCCGCTCTGGCTGGTGCTCCAGACCCACAACGTCGGCACCGGCGGCGCCTACTCTCTCCGCACGCCCTCCGTGCCTGAGGTGCGCGCCCAGCACTGGATGGCGCTTGGCGAAGGGGCCACCGGCATCTTCTGGTACGCCTACAGCAGTCAGCAGGGCTGGACGGGCCTGAAGGACAACCCGACCCTCTTCGCCGAGATCGGCGCGCAGGCGGCCCGAACCCGACCGCTCCGCTCCACCTTCCTCGGGCTGCACCGCGTGGACGATCAGTTCATCACGTCCGGCGCACCGGGCGCGTACATCAGCACCATGACCACGGCAGACAGCTCGAAGCAGTACGCCGTCGTCGTGAACACCAGCAGCTGCTCGTCGGCCACGCCGATCTCTGTGCTCGCGCCGACGCTCTCCGGCCGCCTCAAGGATGTCGAGACCGGCGAGATCTTCGATCTTGGCACGCCGATCCCCTTCGAGCCGGGCGATGGCAAGCTCTTCGAGCTGGTGCCCTTCCCGCCGCAGGCTGGCCCGACCCCGACGCCCGCTGGCATGGGGCCGAACGTGGTCGTGAACGGTGACTTCACCAGCGCGACCAGCGGCTTCCCCAGCGGCTGGCAGGTGCGCCCGTCCGCAAGCTGGGATGGGACGGTCGGTCGGAACGCCCCCGGCTCGTTCAAGATCAGCGGCGCGTCGAGCACCTACTCGCAGTCCCCGCTGACCGTCCGTCCGGGCGCGTCCTACCTGCTGACCTACTGGATCAAGACCGAGAACGTCACCGGCCAGGGCGCCACCATGCGCTTCGTGCAGCTCCAGCCCTCCACGGCGATCCTCAAGATCCCGCCGCCGGTCAACGGCACCACGGACTGGACCAGCGTGGTCACCACCCTCAACGTGCCCAGCACCTGGGCCGGCGGCCGACTGGACATCCAGTGGGACATCGCCGGCGGCAACGTCTGGCTGGACGACATCGTCCTGGCAGAGCTGGGCTACACCGGCGGCACGGGCAGCTCTGACCCACCAACGGCAACCCCCACGACGGCAGCCGCCGCAACCTCCACCCCCAGCCCGACGGCCACCGCCACGAAGACGCCGACCTCGGCCCCGGCGACGGCCACCCCGACAAAGACCCCGACCGCTGCGCCGCCGACGGCCACGCCAGCGTCCGTCAACCTCGTGACCAACGGCAACTTCAGCACGCCGAACGGGACGTTCCCCGCCAACTGGCAGGCACGCCCGTCTGGCTCCTGGGACAGCACGACCGGCCACGCAGCGGCGGGCTCGCTGAAGGTGTCTGGCTCGGCCGATACCTACTCGTTCCAGGGCCTGCAACTGATAGCTGGAAAATCGTACAGGCTGTCGTTCTGGGTCAAGACCCAGGGCGTGGTCGGCAAGGGCATCGCGATGCGCTACCCGCAGACCTCGCCAAGCACCCAGATCTTCGGCCTGACGAACTACACCACCGGCACGTCGAACTGGACCCAGCAGACGGCCACCTTCACGTTGCCGGCGACCTTCGCCGGCGGCCGGCTCGACATCCTGTGGGATATGACGAGCGGCGCCGCGTGGATCGACGACGTGGTGCTGACGCAGCTTCCGTAACGCCCCAGCAAGTAACCTCGCCCCCGGCCCTCGGGACGACCTCACCCCCCGGCCCGCTGCGCGGCGGGCAGGGGGTGAGGGCAGGGCGATGGCATGTTGATTGGTGTCCCCGAAGCATCATGGAACGGGCGGTCGGGGGTTGAAACCCCCGCCTACAGTCACACCGTCGCTGCGCGACGGACGCAGGGAACGGCAGGCACTGGTGCGACTGGCGCGTCGCGCAGCGACTGCAGGATCGTAGGCGGGGCTTGAAAGCCCCGCCTACGCCGCACGACGACATCAACATGCAATCGCCCTGGGGGTGAGGGGCGTGTCGTCAGCGAATCACCACCAGCAGCTGTGCCCCGGCGATCCACAGAAAGGCGATCGCCAGCGGGACCACGGCGATCGTCAACCCCCGCGCGAACCGGTTCGAGCCGGCGTCGAGCACGCCGCCGGTCGCGTCCTTCAGCACCAGCAGGATCAGGACGACGATCACCGCCACCAGCGGCCCCAGACCGGCGTTCGTCGGGTCCGTCGTTTCGAGGAGGCGGGTCCACGGGCCGTAGGTGGGAAACATCAGCGTGCCGCCACCGGCGTCCGCCGCTCAACAATCAGCAGAGGCCACGACTGATCCTTGGCCGAGATCTCGGTGGGCGGGATCGGCCACTGGATGCCGATGGCCGGATCGTCGTGGCGGATGCCGCGCTCGCAGGACGGCGTGTAGACGCCCGTCGTCGGGTAGAAGACCTCAGCGCCGTCCGTCAATGCCTGGTAGCCGTGCGCGAACATCGGCGGGACGTACAGCGCCTTGCGATTCTCAGCGCTCAGCTCGATGCCGAACCACTGCAGGTAGGTCGGCGAGTCCTCGCGCATGTCCACGATCACATCGTAGATGGCCCCACGGATGCACCGCATCAGCTTCGCCTCGGGCGCTGGCGCAACCTGATAGTGCATCCCACGGACGACGCCCTTCCGGAGATTGTGGGACATGTTGACCTGCACGATGTCCGTCTCCATCCCCAGGGCGCGCATCTCGTCCACGCAGAAGATCCGTGCAAAGAAGCCTCGCTGATCGGAGATCGGCTCCAGTTCGATGCTGTAGGCGTCCTTGAGGCCGGTGTCGATGAACTTCATGCTGTGTTGCGGTCTCCCTCTCGATGGTCTTGGGCACGGCGGCGGCCAGTCGCAGAGCGGCCGGCTGCCGGGGTGAAGGTGAAAGCGGTTGGCTCAGACGAGCGTCGGGATGCGCGCAGCCGGACAGTCCGCCGGCAGCGGCGCTGGCGCGGCGTCCTGCGGCGGATCGCCAGATGGCTGCTCGGCGACGATCACGTACGAGCAGGGCATCGCCCCCCAGCGAAGCGCACTATCGGGAATGGCCTGGCTCGTCGAGACACCGTCGATGCGGTCGATGAGCGCATGTACCCCTGCCAGCCCGCTTCGGAACAGCCAGCCAAAGCCGTGGTGGTCAGCAAACGTCGATGCGTGGATGCCGAGCAGCATCACCAGGACCGAGAGCGTCCGCTCGCAGGCCTCCAGCGACTGCACGCGCAGACCGTTCCGCTCGAAGAGCTTGCGAAGGCCCGTGTGGGTCCAGCGCCAGTGGTCGCTCGGGATCGGGTGGTACAGGTACATCCCGTGCGTCGAGGCAATGACCAGCCCGCCTGGACGGAGAACGCGCCGCCACTCCGCCACCGTCGCATCCGGGTTGTCCACGTGTTCGAGCACCTGGGTCGAAACGATGACATCCGCCGACGCATCGGCGAACGGCAGGTGCTCGGCAGCGCCGCGCACGTCTGGGCCGAGACCATCGCCCGGGTCAACCCCGATGTACTCGCGGGCGTACGGCTCGAAGATCGGGAAATACGGCTTCCGCCCGGAGCCGATGTCGAGGATCCGATAGGTCGCTGTCGGCTCCAGACAGCGCGCCGCGGCAGCCGACAGCGTCAGCACGAGCCGCTTCAGGTGTAGGTAGTGGGCATCGCGCCGTGATGGCTCGCGGATGGCGCGCCCAGGCCAGCCGTTCGAGAGGCCGGCGCTTGTAGCGGGCGAGCGTACGGATGAGAGCACCAAGGAGGCTGCCTCCGGTGTGTCGCACAGACCCACCGCCATCAGGCGACGAGCCTGCCGAGCGCTGCGCGGTCAACGGCTACCCCACACGCCACCCCGACGCGCAAGAGCGAGGCACGGCAGACCGCCCTGCACGCATCATCGACAGCAACGGTTGAGGCTACCCAAGCATCCCGTCAAGAACTGTTTGAGCAAGCCTGTAATCCCACAAGAAGCCGATGGGCAGGAATGACGCATTCATTGTTATGATGAGTGATCATCACCATGAGTGAGCATTGTCGAATAGTATCTCTCATCGTTTTTTGACCATCTGCTCACACATCTTCAAGAGGTCGTCATCAAATCGTCAGTAGACATCATACTCATTCTCGTGAAGTCTCACGATGACTATGCAGTGTTTTACTATGATCAAGTACTGGGCGTATGTCAACGTGTTCTCAACACGTCGCCAGGGATGTAATCAACCGCCGACACACATCCTGTTCCTGCGGCCTCATCCGCGACGCTGCGGGGGGCGTGCCTGTCGGTCTATCGCGCTCGGTATCTCTACCCGATATATCGAACGCGAGCGGCTGACCTGCACGAGCGTCACCTCGACCAGAACAGGAGTGGTGCATGAGTCAGCGCACACTGGAACGAGAGCGAGATGAGCCCTGGGGGCGGCACGCGACGCCAGCGTCGCGCGACACCGTCCGCGAGCTGCTCGGCGAGGTGGGCGCCGAGCCAGGGCTCAGGACTGATCCGCGAGTCGTCGCCGTGGTGCCGGCCTTTAACGAGGAGCGGTCCATCGGCAGCGTGATCCTGAAGGTGCTGCCCCACGTCGACGAGGTCATCGTCGTCGACGATGGCTCGGCAGACGCCACGGCGGACATCGCGCACCGGGCCGGCGCAACCGTTGTCCGGCATGAGGAGAATCAGGGCAAGGGCGTCGCCTTGCAGACCGGCTTTCGCTACGCTCAAGAGCGCAAGGCGGACGCCGTCGTCACGCTCGACGCCGACGGCCAGCACATCCCGGCCGAGATCCCGAAGGTTGTGCGGCCCGTCCTGGACGACGAAGCTGATATCGTCGTCGGCTCCCGCTATCTGGAGCCGGCCAGCGACGTGCCGCTGGCACGGATCTGGGGCCATCGCGTCTTCAACTTCATCACCAACCGCTCGTCAGGCGTCTCCGTCACCGATTCGCAGAGCGGTTTCCGCGCCTTCTCGCAACACGCCCTGGAGAATTTCCGCTTCAGCTCGAGCAGCTTCTCGGTCGAGTCCGAGATGCAGTTTCTGGCCCACGAGCGCGGGCTGCGGCTGACCGAAGTCCCCATCATCATTCGGTACGACGATCCGCCGAAGCGCAACGTCTTCGTGCACGGGCTGATCGTCCTCAACGGCATCATGCGGTTGATCGGTCAGCATCACCCGCTGCTGTTCTTCTCGCTGCCGGGCCTGATCATCCTGCTGGCCGGTCTCGGCCTCGGGATGTTCGTCGTGGACCGCTACACCAACTACGGACAGCTTGCCGTCGGCTACGGCCTGATCACAGTGCTGCTGCTGGTGGTCGGCCACGTCTCGTTCTTCGCAGGGGTGATCCTGCACTCGGTCCGTGGGCTGCTGCTCTCGCTGATCCCACGTGGATCGCAGTAGCGTGCAGGTCGTCTCGCAGCCGCCCGCCAAGGCGGCAGATTCCATAACGCGCACTGGTGACGCCGGCGTCGTCGCCGCCAGTGCGAGCGTCATCATCGTGAACTACAACGGCGCGGAGAAGATCGAAGCGTGCTTGCGCTCGATCCTCCGCGAGGGCCGCCCGGCCACCGAGATCATCGTCGTGGACAACCAGTCCACCGACGGGAGCGCTGAGCTGATCGAGGCCCGTCTGCCGACGGTTCGCCTGATCCGCAGCGCTCGCAACGGCGGCTTCGGCTACGGCTGCAACCTGGCCGCCCAGCACGCCACCGGCGAGTACCTGGTGTTCCTCAACCCGGATACTGAGGTCCGGCCGGGCTGGATCGACGGGCTGATCGGCTCCCTGGAGCGCCACCCTGAGGCCGGCATGACGACCTCGCGGATCCTGCTGACGCGGACGCCGGACCGGCTCAACGCCGCCGGCAACGAGCTGCACCCGACGGGCCTCTCGCTCTGCCGAGGGGTTGGGCAGCCGCATGGCCGCTACCCACAGGACGAAGAGATCGGCCTGATCTCGGGGGCCGCGTTCGCCATGCGCCGCGCGCTGTTCCAGACGCTCGGCGGCTTCGACGAGGCGTACTTCCTGTACGTCGAGGACACCGATCTCTCGGTGCGGGTGCGGCTGGCCGGGTACACCATCCGCTACGTGCCGGCCTCCGAGGTGCTGCACGACTACGAGCTGCGGTTCGGCCCGAACAAGACGTACCACCTGGAGCGCAACCGCTACCGGCTGCTGCTCAAGGCGTACCGCTGGCGTACGCTGGCGGCCCTGCTGCCGTCGCTGGCGCTGGCCGAAGCGCTGACCTGGGGCTACGTGCTGCTGCTCCAGCGCCAGCGTGCGCAGGAGAAGCTGCGCGCCTACCGCTGGGTTGCCGCCAGTTGGGATGAGATCATGGCCGCCCGCCGCCAGACTCAGCAGCAGCGCCGCGTGCCAGACCGCGCCATCCTCGGCGTCTGTGTCCCCGACCTTGACTTCGGCCAGGTTGGCACGTCTCCTGCTGCCACCCTGGCCGCACGCATCTGCAACCCGATCTTCCGCGTGCTGCTCGGAGCAACGCGCGCCGTCGTGAGGTGGTAGTCCCGGTGGCTGGCCGTATGCGGATCGCCCATGTCACGGCGACCTTCCCCCCGTACTACGCTGGGACCGGCATGGTCTGCTACCGCAACGCCCAGGAGCTGGCACGGCTCGGGCATGACGTGACGGTGCTCACGGCAGCCTACGGCCCCGGCGACCGCGAGGCCCCCGAAGGTGTGCGCGTGCGGCGGCTGCCGCCAGCGTTCCGGATCGGCAACGCGCCGCTGCTCCCGGGCCTGCTCTCCCCTGAGCGCTTCGACGTGATCCACCTCCACTACCCGTTCATCTTCGGGGCGGAGATGATCTGGGCGCGGGCGCGGGCGACCGGCGTGCCGTACGTGCTGACCCACCACAACGACCTGATCGGGGATGGTGGGCGCGGCAAGCTGTTCGAGGTCTACTCCCGGGTGACGGCCCCCGTCATCCTGGGCGGCGCGCGCAAGCTGGCGGCCGTCTCGCTCGATCACGCGGCCAACTGCCGGCTGGGTGGCATCTTCCGGCGGCGCTGGAGCGATGTCGTCGAGATGCCGAACGGCGTGGACACGGAGATTTTCCGCCCGGACGCTGACGGTGCGAGCGTGCGTGCACGCCTCGGCATCAGCCCAGATGCGCGGGTCGTGCTGTTCGTCGGCGCGATGGACCGCGCGCACCACTTCAAGGGCGTCGAGTATCTGTTGCGGGCGCTGGCGCAGATCGAGGACCGCGACGTCATCGGCCTGCTGGTGGGCGAGGGCGACCTCCGGCCCGGCTTCCAGGCCGAAACTGACCGTCTGGGGCTGTCCGAGCGCACCAGATTCATTGGTGGCATTCCGCACGCCCAGCTGCCGCCCTACTACGCGGCGGCTGACGTGGTAGTGCTGCCCTCGTTCCCCCCAGAGTCGTTCGGCATGGTGCTGATCGAAGGCATGGCCTGTGGCGTACCGGTCATCGCGCACAACATCCCTGGCGTGCGGACCGTGGTGAAGCACGGCGAGACCGGGCTGCTGGTCGAGCCGGGCGACACGCCCGGGCTGGCCGAGGCGATCACCCGTATCGTGCAGGACCGCTCGACGCGGGACACGATGGGCGCGCGCGGACTGGCCCACGTCCACGAGCGCTACACCTGGCCGGCCATCGGGCGGCGGCTGGAGGCTCTGTACGAGCAGGTGACCGGGCGGGCAGGTCGCCCGGCCCCCGTGGAGGCGGTGGATGCAGGTCCAACGGCCGTCCATGCTGGCTGACCGCCCAGGCGCGGCGACGCACGCTGCGCGCATGGCCGTGCCCGGCCTGACCGACGGCTGGCCGACCCGCCGCCCGAGCCTCGCCTACCAGTGGGCACTCGACCAGGCGGCCCGGGCCGCCTGGGAGCACGGCGGCAGCCGCGTGGTGGTTGCCGATCACCCCCTGCTCGGGCAGGAAGCGATGCGCCGGCTGGGCGGGGTCTGGTTTGGGCAGGCCAGCCTCGCGCCGGAGGACGCCCGCGACATCGCCGCCCTGACTGTCGTCACGCGCGGCCTCTCCGGGCCAACCGACCCGCGGGCAGCCTTCGACACGGCCCTCTGGATCGAGCCGACGGCCGCCCAGTGGCCCACAACGCTGGCCAGCCTCTCGGAGCGGCTGGCCGAGCGCGGACAGTTGCTGGTCATCTGCACGACGCCCCTGCTCGGGCGCAACCTGCCCGAGCGAGCCGCCCCTGGAGCCGCCCCGGTCACCGAGCTGTTGAGCGGGCGGGCGGTCGCCAACCGGCTGCTGGCCCGGGGCTGGACCCTCGACGCGCCGCTCGGATTTCGGGGCGTGCGCGCCCTCGGGCTGAGCGTGCTGGAGCGGGCGGCGACCGTCATACGGAGGCCGGCGCTGGCCGACCGGCTGGGCGTCAGCGCGCGGGCCGCCTTCGTGGAGCGTGGCTGGCTGGCGCACCTTGGCTCGGTGGTGCTGCTGCGCGCGCACCCGCCACAGGCCTGGTCGGCGCAGCCGGGAGCCGCACCATGACCCCGGACCGGCCCGACGTGGGCCACGACCGGCCTGCCATCGGCCACGGCCAGCCCGACGTGGGCCACGACCGGCCTGCCCTGGGCCACGACCGGCCTGCCCTGGGCCTCGCTGTCGCGCGTCTTGACGCCTGGCTGGAGACGATGCGCGGTCCGTCCGGTTACACCGGCCCCGTCGCGCACTGGTGGCAGAACTGTCTGCTGTACACCGGCCCCGGCCTGGATTGGCGGTATGAGGGGATCATCCACGGCTACCTGACCCTCGCCTCGGTGACCGGCGAGGCGCGCTGGCTCGCGAAGGCGAAGCGGGCCGGCGACGACATTCGGGGCGGCCAGCTCCCCTCGGGCCACTTCGAGAGCTCCTGCTTCGAGTTGAACCCCTACACCGGCGGAACCCCCCACGAAGCCGCCTGCGACATCGCGTTGCTGGCACTGGCCACCACACTCCGTGAGCGCGGCGATGATTCCTGGCGAGCCTACCAGATGGCCGCCGAGCGGAACGTGCGGGTCGCCCAGCTCGGCAGGCTCTGGAACGGCGAGAGCGGCATGCTCCAGGACGATCCGTCCACGCCGACGTTCGTCCCGAACAAGGCCGCCACCCTTTCCGAGGCGATCCTCGCCCTGGCACGGGTCTCGTCGGACGGCGTCGAGCTGATCGAGCGGTACGCCCTGCCGATCCTCGATCACATTCGCGCTCACCAGATCGAGGACGGCCCGCAGCGGGGCGGCATCTGGCAGAATACCTACGGCTCGCAGCGCGTCGAGAAGCTGTTCCCGTTCTACGTGGCCCGCTGCGTGCCGGCCCTGGTGGAGGGCTACCGGGCCTCCAGCGACGAGCGGTATCTGACCAGCGCCCTCGAAGCGATGGAGTTCGTGCTGCGGTACCGCGATGCCGACGGCGGCTTTGCCCAGGTGGTCTACGCCGACGGCTCGACGAACGTCTACCCGCGCTGGATCGCCGGCGTGGCCGACATCCTGCGGGCCATCGAGACGCTGCGCCCACACGGCTACGAGGCGGACCTCGAACCGACCCTCTCCTGGCTGCTGGCGGCGCAGAGTCCATCCGGCGCCTTCCCGACAGCCGAAGGGTTCTCGGCGCAGACGGCGACCGGCCGCCCCACCGTTGCCCCAACCCTGCGCGACGTGCTGCCCGTCGTCGGCTGGAACGACAAGGCGTTCCGTTTCCTGACCACCCTGCTGCCGCCCGGTGTGCAGCTGCCGGGCGTCCGCTCAGAGGCGTACGAGACGGCCTGCGTCGTCGAGCGCGGGACCGGCGTCTGGGCCGAGACCCCGCGCCACCTGGAGCTGCGCGTCGCCAACGACGTGGTCTACCGCTGGGAGAAAGGATCGGCCTGGGCGACCATCGCCGCGCCGGATCTCGCATGGAAGTAGTCAGACGCGCACGACAGCTCCTGGACACCGTGGCGCTGCCGCTCTCGGTGGCGCTCCTCGGGGCGTCGGGCTGGCGCGCATGGCAGCAGTACCGTGCGACGCCCCCGGCCGAGACGCTGCCAACCCCCGTGACCGTGGACAGCGTAGCCCGAGAAGGCGCGCCGCTCGTCAGCGTCCTGGTGGCCGCCTGGAACGAGCGCGACACCATCGGCGCGCTGATCGACAGCTTCGAGTCGCTGACGTACCCGGCCGCCGAGCTGATCCTCTGCGCGGGCGGCCGGGACGGCACCTACGAGCTTGCCAGCCAGCGGGCCTCAGACCGGATCCGCGTGGTGTACCAGGAACCGGGCCTGGGCAAGCAGCGCGCCTTGCAGCGCTGCTACGCCGAGGCGCACGGCTCCATCATCATGCTGACGGATGCTGACTGCCGACTCGTGGACGAGGCGTTCCTCCGGCTGCTGGCACCGATCCTCCAGGGCGAGGCCGAGGTTGCCACCGGTCTCTCTGAGCCGGGCGAGGAGGAGCGGCGGGCCGGGCTGGTGCACTACCAGTGGCTCATCGACCGCTGGTGGCACCATCAGCTGCCGCGGGAGGGCGATGGCCTCCACGGGCGCAACTGCGCGCTGACCCGCGCCGTGCTCGACCGTGTCGGCGCGTTCGAGACCCACGTGCCAACCGGCACGGACTACCACCTGTCGCAGTCGTTGCGGCAGGCCGGCTACCGCATCCGCGTCGTGCATGACAGCCGCGTCGTCTCGGAGTACCCGGCCGAGGCCGCTGGCTACCTCCGCATGTACGAACGCTGGCACAAGAACCTGTTGATCCTCGGGCCGCGCTTCGGGGCCTGGATGGACGTGCGACGCGTCCTGACGGCCTTCGGGCTGTACGGCACGATGGTTGCCCTGCCGTTTGCCGCGCCGCTGGTCGGCCGCATCGCCCCGGCCGCCTCAGGCGTGCTGCTCGCGACGGCCCTGCTCCAGCGCCTCGCGCGGGCGAGCGCCGGCGCCCGACTGGCCGGGGAGCCCATCTCGTCGTCCCTGGTGCTGCAAGCCGCCCAGGCCACCGTTCTCGATATCACCGCCGTGTTCCTTGCGATGTACGCGACCCTCGATCCGCGACGACGAGGTCGCTGGTAGGCCGGCTCTGCCGGTAGCCCGGCCGCGCCGGGCGCACACCTTTTCAGGAGGAAGAGCACGCATGGCCGTCAGCCAGCGACCGACCGAGCAGCTCGGCGGACCCGAGCCGAGCACGCAGCCAACCCAGGGCGCGGCAGCTCCGGAGCGGCGTCCGATCCGCAAGCCGCGCTACCTGATGATCAGCAGCGAGGTGCGCCGCGATCTCCAGCAGCCGCTCACCTACTTCAAGAACCTGGAGATCATCCACCTCTACCGCAGCGCGCCCTGGAACGACATGCGGGATGAGGACTTCAACAAGCGCACGATCCGCTTCCAGTGGCCCTGGGATCTGTACTGGACGATCTCCCGGGCGAAGCCGGACATCATCCAGGGGCCGGACCCGCTCTCGATCTTGATGCTGCCGTTCCTGGTGACCGCGCTGGTCTACCTCTGGCTCCATCCGAAGGTCAAGCTCGTCACCCTCAGCCTCGAGCCGATCCCCCTCCACAAGAAGTACCACTGGCTCGTCGTGCCGCCCTACTGGGCGATCCTGGCGCTCTGGTGGCGGCGGGCCTCGGTCATCTTCTGGCTCGACACGAAGTCCCGCGACAACATGATCCGCTACAGTGCGCCGAAGCACCGCCTGGTCTACATGCTGTACGGCTGCTGGGGCATCGACGTCGAGCGCTTCCGCCCCGAAGGCCAGGCCGTCCCCATCGCGACCACCGATCCCGTCGTCCTCTTCGCCGGGCGGATCACACCAGAGAAGGGCCTGGATTACCTCTTCGATGCCATCAGGATGGTCCGCGACCGAGGCCTGGGCGTCCACCTGGCGCTGTGCGGGGCTGGCCCGCAGGAGCAGGAGCTACGAGACAAAGCCGAGCGGCTGGGCATCACGAAGCACGTCACCTGGTTCGGCAACATCAAGCACGCGGACCTCGACCGCTACATGCGGGCCGCCGACATCTTCGCACTGCCGAGCACCACCACGAAGCTCTGGATTCAGCAGCTCAGCACGGCGGCGTGGCACGCCATGGCCTCCGGACTGCCGGTCATCGCCACACAGACCGGCTGCCTCGACGAGTTCACGCCGCCGGAGGCCGGCATCCTGGTGCCCGAGCGCAACGCCCAGGCCCTGGCCGATGCCATCGCGGACCTCGTCTCGAACACCGAGAAGCGCGAGGCCATGTCGAAGGGGGCGCGGGCGTACGCCGAGACGCGCTTCGACGACCGCAAGAACGTCGCCACCGCCGAGGAGGCGATCCTCCGCTGGTGCAGATAGTGTACGGACGAACGTCTCGCTTGAGAAGCCCGAGGTGGGTGGGCGTCCTGGAGCAGCAGTAGGTATGGACGTTGCCCTGATCGCGAAGGCGGGCCATGCACACACCGGCGTCGGTCGCTACACCGGTGCGCTGACGCCGGCCCTGCAACGGCTCGGGCACCGCGTCGCACTGACCCACCCGATTGTGCCGGTGCCGACTGCCCTGACGCGGCTCGGGCAGCGGGTGGCCGGCGTGGACGCTGCCGCCTTCTTCAACAACTACCCCGTCCGGGCGCGGCCGCCGCGCGCGGACGTGGCGCATGTCAGCAGCCAGAACCTCGCCACGGTCTTGCTGCTCCGCCGGCCACGCGCGCCCACCGTCGTCACCGTCCACGACATCATCCCCTACATGGTCCGCAACGATCCGGCCCTCTGCACCTACCGCACCCTGGCGGATCGGGTGTTCGACCTGCTGGCGCTGACGGGTCTCAAGCGCGCCCACGGGTTGATCGCCGACTCGGAGTACACGCGGCAGGCGCTGGGGCAGCACCTCGGGATCGACACGGGGCGGGTGCGGGTCGTCCACCTGGGCATCGACCAGGAGCGATTCCGGCCGCGGCCGGTCACCCAGGAGCTGCGCGACCGCTTCCAGCTACGCCAGGACCGCCGCTACCTGATCTACGTCGGCTCGGAAGACCCGCGCAAGGATCTCGGCTCGCTGATCGACGCGCTGGCCCAGATCCGGCAGACCGCGCCAGACGTGGAGCTGCTGAAGATCGGGCAGGCCCACTTCGCCGACGAGCGCGAGCGGCTGCTGGCTCGCGCACGCACGGCGGGCGTCGGGGCGGCCGTCCACTTCCTCAACGACGTCTCGGACGCCGACCTGCCGGCCCTCTACTCGCTGGCCAGCGTCTGCGTGATGCCATCACTCTACGAGGGCTTCGGCTTTCCGGTGCTGGAGGCGATGGCCTGCGGAACGCCGGTGGTGGCCGCCGATGCCAGCTCGCTGCCGGAGCTGGTGGGCGACGCCGGGCTGCTGGCCCCGCCCCGCGCGCCGGCCCGGCTGGCCGCGGCCGTCGGCCAGATGCTCGACGTGGACGGCTGGTCACGCGACTGGCGGGCGGCCGGCCTGCATCGAGCGAGCCTCTTCACCTGGGACCGCACCGCCCGCCAGACGGCCGAGGTCTACGAGGATGTCCGCCACGGCACGAGATCGAAATCGCCGCCCGCGCAGGTCCGCGCACCCAGCGCCGTCTGAGCGCCGCGCTCCCCGCTCCCTTGTCGTCAACGCGTCCCCCTGCCACCCGAGAAACGCCCCTACTGCTGAGGTTCGCTGATGGCGACGAGCGCCCTTGAGGCTCCGCACCGGCCGGCGCGTACGGCTTCGCAGACGGTGGCGGCGGCGTCAGCCCTGACCGACGACCGTCTGCTGCGGCTCTTGCCGTTCCTCGTCGCCCTGTTCGTGTACGGCGCAGCCTACCTGCACATGCAGCCCACGCCGACCGGCGACGAGCCGCACTACATCCTGTACAGCCACAGCCTCGTCTTCGACCATGACGCCGACCTCGCCAACAACTACGACCGCGCCACCGTCCAGCGCTACTTCCCGTACTACGGCCAGCTCGATCCGCACGGCCGCGAGTACCTGGGCGATGGCACGATTCACTCGATCCACTACCTGGGCGTGCCGCTGCTGATCTCCCCGATCATCCTGGCCGGCGGCGGGCTGGCAGCGGTGCGGGCGCTGATGCTCCTGCTGAGCGCGCTGCTGGCGTATCAGGTGTTCGGCCTGCTCAAGGACACCCGTCTCGGGAGCGGCGGCTACGTCTGGCTGGCCTGGATCGCCACCGCCCTCTGCATGCCGATGCTGACCTTCTCCGGGCAGGTCTACCCGGAATTCCCGGGCGCGCTGCTGATCGTCAGTTGCCTGCGCGTCCTGCTCCGCACGCGGCCCACGCACCGCGCGCTGGTGCTGGCGATGCTCGGAGCGGCCGTGCTGCCCTGGCTCCACTTCCGCTTCATCGTGTTTGCCGCCGGCATCGGGCTGGGCGTCCTGTACCACCTGGCGCGCGGCCTGACGCCGGTGGGGACGTTGCGAGCGGGCCTCCAGCGTCTCCGCGAGCCGGCAGCATGGCGAGTGTTCTGGCCCGCCCTGCTGCCCGTCTCGACGCTGCTGGCGCTCAGCATCGTCACCTACCGCCTCTACGGCAGCCCGTGGCCCCCGGCGATGTATGCGCCTGAGCTGGCCTCGATTGCCCCCTGGAGCCTCGCCATCGCCTACCGTCACGGTCTCGGCGCACTGTTCAGCCCGGGCGATGGCTGGCTGCCGTATGCGCCGGTCCAGTGGCTCGGGCTGGCCGCGCTGATCCCGCTGGCCGTGCGCTTCCGCCGTGCCACACCCGCCGTGCTCCTGTTCGTCGGCGTGTACTTCCTGCTGGTGGCGGGGCCGGTGGCCGTCGGCAACAGCCTGCCTGCCCGCTACATCGTCGTGCTGACGCCGCTGGTGGCCGTGCCATTACTGCTCGCCATCGCCACCAGCGTGGCCGCGCGGCTGCT
Source organism: Chloroflexota bacterium (assembly GCA_020850535.1). Taxonomy (NCBI): domain Bacteria; kingdom Bacillati; phylum Chloroflexota; species Chloroflexota bacterium. The sequence continues at coordinate 31,262 of JADZEM010000176.1, read as the reverse complement.
GTTCGTGCCGCTGCTCGGGCTGTCACTGGTGCTCGCCAGCCTGGGCGTCCTGCACCATACGCTGCTCTACCAGGACGGCTCGGCGCTGCCATCCCTGCCCCTGGCCACCGAGCTGCAGGAGATCTGGCCGGACATCGGCGCGGACCGGCCGCGCCTGCCGTTGACGACCCGCCTGGAGTTTGTGGTCGCCCCGGCCACGGCCCAGCGGCAGACGGGCCGCGTGGTGGACGGGACGGCCGCCCCCGTCGCCTTTGCCGCCCCTGGGACGGACCAGCCCGGAATGCTCTCCTACGGGCCGTACAGGCCGCTTCTGCCAGGGCGCTACGTGGCCCGTTTCCACCTCGCGGCGGCCGGCGACGCACCGATCCGCTCCGTCGCCACCCTCGACATCATGACCGAGCTGCCGGTGCTCTACACCGTGCTGGCCCAGCGCGATATCCGCCTCGGCGATCTGCCAACGGGCGGCGGCTACACGACCGTCGAGCTGCCGTTCACCGTCCGCGAGCGCGGGCGCATCGAGACGCGCGTGCGCTACCACGGCGAGACGGAGCTGTGGCTCGGGTCCATCGAGGTGCTGCCGGCCGCGATACAGGACACCGTCGACCAGCAGTTTCCGTCCTGGCCGCGCACCCTGCTGTGGCTGGTGCTGACGGTGTTCGTCGGCGGGCTGCTGGTGGGGCCGGCGCGGCGCGCGCCGGCCTCACTCGAACGGTAAGCGCGGACCTACGGGAGCGCGAGGCGCGGATCGACGGCGCTGGTGCTCACCCGCAGCTCGAAGTGCAAGTGCGGCCCCGTCGTGCGGCCGGTCATCCCGACCGCCCCGAGCACGTCGCCAGCCTTGACCTTGTCGCCGTCCTTGACGGAGAACGAGCCGCAGTGGGCGTACCACGTCGAGATACCGTCGCCGTGATCCACGATGACGATCCAGCCGTAGCCACTGAACCCGTCCGGGTTCTTCGCCGCCATCTTGACCGTCCCGGCAGCCGCCGCCTTGATCGGCGTGCCTTCAGGCGTGTAGATGTCGATGCCGGTGTGGCCGGGGCGGAAGCCCTGGCTGACGCCGCTCTTAGGCGGGTTGTTCGGGACCGGCCAGGCGAGCTTCGGCACCTTGCGGTTGGTGACCGTCACCGTTGGCGTGCCCATCGCCGTCATCACGCCCGGCACCTGAATGACCGGGGCGATGCTGGAGATCAGCGGCGGCGTGGGAGAACCCGTGCCAGCATTTGTTGGGATCTGCGGGATCGGCACCGGCTCCTCGGCGCTCGCAGCGGCCACGGGGGCCGGCGTGAACGCGGGATCGCCGTTGCCGCTCTTGACGGGGATCAGCAGCCGCTGCCCAGCCTTGAGGGTCGCATCCTCAGCCAGCCCATTGACCGCCGCGATGCCGGTCTTCGAGACGCTGTAGGTCTGCGCCAGCGAGTCGAGCGTGTCGCCGTCCTTCGCGACGTGCAGCTTGCCGGTGGACGGTGGGATCACCAGCTGCTGGCCCTGCTTGATGACGTTCGGGTCCGTCAGGTTGTTGGCCCAGAGCAGCGCATCGACGCTGACGCCGTGCCGCTTGGCGATCGAGAACATCGTGTCGCTGGCCTGGACGGTGTACGTCTTTGGCACGGTCGGCGCAGGCGGGACAGCGGCCGTCTCGGGGGCCGGCGCGGCAGCAGGGGTCGTCTCAGCGGCCGGCTCCTCAGCCGGAGCGTCCTCGCCAGCCGGGACGGCGGCAGCATCCGTCATGACGATGCTGTCAACGTCCTGGGCGTGCACCGCGCCGTTGCTGAGCGTCAAGCACGCCGCAACGCCAAGGATCATACCGAGGACATCGCGCCGACTACGCCGACGCCTGTCGCTCACCATCGATGTAGCTGAAGCCCTGGCCTCAGGGCCACTGCCCGACTGCGCGTCGAGCGGGAGCGGTTGTGCCAGGAAGCGGTCTGCGGGACCAATCATCGCGCGGCGGGGCCCTTCCAGCGGGGATGAGTCGGGTCACTGGGAGACGTACACGCCTGCCAGCCCGTGCGAAGCCCCCGAATAGTAGGGGCTAGCGCCTGAGGCGTCAACTCTGGGTGGGTCACAACGGAATTACATCCGCCCAAAACACGCCTCCCTGAGAAAACGACGAGCGAGGATACGAAGGGATTCGCGGCGCGTTACGATTTGAGGCGAATTCGTGACTTCCGTCAAGCAGAAAGCCTTCTCTCGGATTGCGACGGGCCTCAACGGCGCATTCGATCGACGTCGCACGCCCCGAATGCCGCGATTCTGGCCTGTCAAGACCCCCGCGCCGCCACAGTGTACATGGTCCGCCTGTTTCGCGGGCAATGTGCAGCCGAACACCTGACCGATGCATCCGGACACGGCCATCCGACGGCGCCGGGCGCGCCTGCTCAGGCAACCCATTCGGTCTGGAACACCGAGCCGTCGGGCCGCTTCTGCACGTCGATCCGCACCGGGAACCGCTCTTTCAGGTCGTCCAGGTGGGTGATGACGAGGATCATGGCGAACTCTGGCTCGATACTCTTGATCGCCTCGACCAGCCGGTCGCGCCCCTCCTGATCCTGGCTCCCGAACCCCTCGTCGATCACGAGCGTCTCCAGGCGCGCACCGGCCCGCTGGGCCAGCAGCCGTGACAGCGCGATGCGCAGGGCGAAGTTGACACGGAACGCCTCGCCGCCGGAGTACATCTCGTAGGGCCGGCTGCCGAGGTTGTCGTGGATGACCACGTCGAGCGTCTCGATCTGGCCGTCGCCGCTGGCGCGCTCGCGCTGGGTCTTCAGCTCGACGTGCATGCGCCCGGAGGTCATCGCCGCCAGCAGCCGGTTGGCCTCGTCCTGGATCTCGGGAATGGCCGTCTCGACGAGCATCGCCTGAATGCCGTTCCGCCCGAAGGCCGTCGCCAGGTCGGTGTAGAGGCCTTTCTCGCGGAGGACATCTTCCAGCTCACGGAGCCGCTCGGCACGGGTCTCCTGCAGGCGGTCGAGGTAGCTGAGCCGCTGCTGGGCCTCGCCAAGCTGCCGGCTGGCGGCCGTGTGCTCGCGCCGCAGCCGTTGGACGGCCTGCTCGCTCTCGGCCTGCCGCTCGCGTAGGGCGGGCAGATCCTTGACCTCCTCGCGGAGGGCCAGCACGCGGGCCTTGTCCTCCGCAAGCCGGGCGTCCCAGGTTGCCAGCGCCGCCCGGGCCGCGTCCAGGGCCTCGTTGCGCAGCGAGACCTCACGGCGGGCGCCGTCCAGCTCACGGGCTAGCTGCTCGTACTGCAAGAGCGGCGTCAGCTCGCCGCGGATACGGCGGTGGGTCGCCGGGTCGTAGCCGAGAGCATCGATGCGGGCCGCCACCTCGCGCAGTTGGGCCGCGTCGTCCTGGGCGTACGCCTCACACGAAAGCTGATCCTGCAGCTTCGTGACCTCCGCCCGCGCCTGCTCGACCTCCCGCGCCGACTTCTGGGCGGCCTCCAGGGCGTGCTCGGCGGTTGCCAGCCGGCGCTCGACCCCGGCCAGCTGCCCCTGCTCGGCCGCCAGCCGCTGCTGATCGGCGGTCTTCTGCTCGATGACGCCATCGAGCGCTTTGGCTCGCGCCTGGTTCTGGCGGTACTGCTCCCGCTGCGCGACGCCCTCATCGGTGTACTCGGCGGTCAGCCGCTCGCGGCGGGCAGGGTCGAGCTGGCTGTGGCAGATCGGGCAGATCGGCTCAGACTGGATCGTGTCGATCCGCGAGCGGAGGACATCCATCTCCTTCCGCAAGCCGAGGTTCGCACCGCGCAGCTCGGCGGCCTCCTCGCGGGCCGTCGCCAGCTCCCGCTCGACCTCGGCCTGCCGGGCCTGGATGCGCGCCAGCTCGCCCTGGTCCTGGTGGGCTTTCTGGACCGCCTGCTCGTACTCGCGGACCTTCCCCGCCTCGCGCTCGTGGCGACCCAGGTGCTGCTCGACGTTCCGCAGCTCCCCCTCCAGGCGCGTCCGCGCCTGCGCGATGGCGCTCTCCAGGCGGCCACGCTCGTCGTTGAGCGGCGTCAGGTCGCGCAGCTTCTGGCTCAAGGCCTCGTCGGCCTGCCGTGTGCGCTGGAGATCGGCGACGCCCTGCTCGATCTCCCGGGCGTTCTCGAGCAGCCGCTGCTGCCCGGCGATGGCCCGCTCGTGATCGGCAATGGCCTTCTTCTGCCGCTCGACCTCCGTCACAGACTGCCGCGCGCGGTTCGTCGCCTCGTCCAGCTCGCGCTCGCGGGCGGTCAGCCGGGTGACGGACTCCTGTACGGCCCGCAGCGCCGCCTCGTCCTCGGCCAGCCGCCGCTCGACCTCCACGATCTCGGCTTCGAGGCGCTGACGCTCGGCCTCATAGGTCGGGCGCTCGCGCAGCTCGGCGTCGGCCTCACGGAGCCGGTCGGTCAGCTCGCGGTGGCGAGCGTCGCGGGTACGGACCTCCTCGCGGGCGCGCTCCTGCAAGCGGTCGTACTCGGCCAGCTCCAGGATCTCGCCCAGCACCTCCTTGCGCTGGGTGGGCGTGCGGGTCGTGAAGGCGTCGGCCTGCCCCTGGAGGATGAACGCCGAGTTGGTGAAGGTCGTGTAGCTCATCCGCAGCAGCCCGACGATTTTGGCATCGGTCTCGCGGATGGTGCTCCCGCTGATCGAGCGGAAATGGTCGCCGTCGAGGATCGAGAGATCGAGCAAGGTCGTGCCGCTGCCGCGTCCGGTCCTGGGGGCGGTCCATTTTCGCAGCACGCGGTAGGTCTCGCCGGCCAGGCGGAACTCGTATTCGACTTCCATCTCGGTGCGGCCGGCGTGCACGAGTTGCTGAGCCGAGCCAGCCCCGGCCCGCGAGTAGCCCCAGAGCGCCCAGGTGACCGCGTCAAGGAGCGTGGACTTACCGGCGCCGTTCTCGCCCGAGAGGCAGGCGAGATGGATGCCCTCGAACACGAGCGGCTCGTGGACGTCGGTGTACGACATGAAGTTGCGGAGGCCGAGCTTGACGGGGATCATGGCGAGGTACTCCCCTCACCCCCCGCCCCGCTGCGCGGCGGGGGGTGAGGGGTGGTCTTCGCAAGCTGCAGCACGTCGAGTCTACTCCGCCATCAGGCCGCGCGCGCGCGCCAGCAGCTGTTCACGGCGGTCACTGGTCACGGACTGCTGGCGCTCGAAGTAGAGCGCAAGCAGCTCCAGAGGCGAGCGGCCCTGCAAGTCCGCGCCAGCGATCCGGATGCGCGCCTCGTCGGTGTACTCCCGCTGGATCGGGATGACGTAGTGGGCATCGGCAAGCTGGTGGCGCAGCTCGCGCTCGTCCAGGGCCTGGATGCGCGAGCGCGGCCCCGCCAGTTGCAGCCGCACGATCGATCCGGGGAGCTTCGGGCCGGCGCGGAGGATCGCCCGCGAGACCTCTTCCATCGGCGAGTCGGTCATCGGCTCGCAGCGGATCGTCAGAAAGGGCCGCGCCTTGACCGGCACGAACTGCCACTCGCTCTTGCCGGGCTGCAGCTCGACCAGCACAAACCCCTTCCGCTCGTCCTCCTCGCTGAAGTCCACCCGGTTGATGCTGCCCGAGTAGACGACGGGCCGCTGGCCGCTGACCACCTGCTGATGCTTGTGGATGTGCCCGAGCGCGTAGTACCCGATGTTCGGCAAGTCGAGCATGCTGACGTTGAGCATCGGATCATTGCCGAGCGTCAGCAGCCGCTCGGCCCCGACGCGCGCCCCGAAGACGTGGGCATGCCCGACCAGCGCCGTCGGCAGGCTCGGGTCCAGCTCGGCGCTCAGCTCCTGAAGCCGGGTGTCGATCATGCCGGCCATCTGCTGCATCAGCTCGTCCAACCCGAGGTTCTTGAAATCTTCGTGGGCCAGGAACGTGCTGCGGGTGAGCCAGGGCAGCGCCACGATCTGCAACGGGCCGTGCCGCGTCTGCACGCGGGCGGTCGCCATGGTGCGGAGGACGGTGACGCCCGGCAGCTCCAGCGTGCGGAAGATGTCGAGCGAGGTGGCGCGGCCGGCCGCCATCGGAGTGTCATGGTTGCCAGGGACCAGGATCACTTCGACGTTGGCGCGAATCAGCTTCAGGATGCGCCGGGCGAACTCCCGCTGATGGGTCGGGGAAGGGTCGCGCGACTTGTAGACGTCGCCGGCCACCACGACGGCGTCGACCTCGTCCTCAATCGCCCGGTTGACGGCCTCGTCCAGCGTGTCGAGAAAATCGTGGAGGCGGGTATTGAGGCCGGTCTCCGGGTTGATCCGCCCGTAGTTCTCCATGCCGATGTGGACGTCGGCGATGTGCAGCAGCTTGATCATGCCTGGGCCAGAGGATGGCCCTCACCCCCCGGCCCCCTCTCCCGCGTACAGGGAGAGGGGGAGATACCGTGCTCGCTGCCGGTCGCCCCTCTCCCCGTGAGGGAGAGGGGGTGGGGGTGAGGGGGAAGGTTGAATCTATTCATCATCAGGGAACAGATCCTGGTACTTGCGGGTCGGCTTGACGCTCGTGGCGATGGGATCCTGGCCCCAGGGGCGATCGTTCGTCACCAGGCGCGGCATCTTGCTGGCTGCCTCGGCGACCCATGCGTAGAACGTCTCGTCGTAGGTACGGGTACGCAGCGCCATCGGCATCGGGACGGCGTGCCCGAGGATCATCGCCTGCTGGCGCGAGTCGAGGCTGGCGAGGATCGAGCGGAGGTGCCCAGCGCCGCTGACACCCGCCAGCACCGCCTCGATGTCCTTGTCGTCGTTGAGGGCGCAGGTGATCCGCGTACCGATCTGCGAGAGCACCTCGTCGTCGATGCCCGAGGGCCGCTGATCGACCACCAGCAGCGTCACGTTGTACTTCCGCAGCTCCCGCGCGATGGTCCCGAAGATCGTCTGGTTGGCCGCCCGCGAGTTGAGAAACTTGTGGGCCTCTTCGATGGTGATGGTCAACTGCGGGGGCGCCTGCCCGCCGCCCTGCTTGTGCGCCTCGACCTTCTTCGTCCACTCACGGTGGATGCGCCGTGTGATGACGTTGGCGGCCAGCATGTAGGCCAGCAGGCTGTTGTGCTGCCCGAACTCCAACACCACGTGCTGGCGCTGGCCGAGCGCCGCCAGCAGCCGATCCAGGCCAGAATCGCGGTCGCTGACGTGCGGCTGCACGAACGGCAGACGGCGGATCAGCAGCAGCTTGCGCTGGAGCGCTGACAGCGAGCCTTCGTGCGCGCCGACCCGCCCATTCAGCTCGGCAATGACCACGTCCTCGTCGGTCAGCTGCGCGATCCAGTCCCGCCCGAGCCGCGACTCGCACAGCGCCGCCGACTCGACGGCTGTGGCGTTCAGCCGCAGCTCGTCGGCCAGCAGCTCGATGTCCTCGATCTCGATCTCGTTCAGCCCGATCTTGATGAGGCCGTCGTTGCTGGTGGTGGAGCGCGGATCGAGCGTGTAGACCTGGACCCGCGAGCCGAACAGCGGCTTCAGCCCCTTGACCCCGTAGCCGCCCTCGCTCTGGCTGGTCCAGCCGTACTCGCTGTGCATGTCGAAGATCAGGTTGACGGCCGCGCCGCTGGTCACGACGCCACAGAGCAGCAGCCGCGTCAGAAAACTCTTGCCGGTGCCGGACTTCCCGAAGACGCCGTTGGAGCGCTCCACGAACCGTTTCAGATCGAGGCGGACGGGCACATCCATGTCGAGCGGCTGCCCGATCTCGAAGCGATGATCGGCCTCCGCGCCGAAGACGCGGTCGAAATCGCCCTCGGCCGCCGTGAAGACCTCGGCGAAGTGCGGCGGGATGGTGCGGACGGGGCGCGGGCCGTCCTCCGTCGCGGCGTCTTCCGAGCCGTCGCGGGCCAGCATCAGCATCGGCTGGACCGCCAGCGCGCCGTAGGCCGTGGTGCCAGCCAGCACCTCCAGCGCGAAGAGATCGTCGGGCACGGGCGGATCGGCCACCATGTCGTGGCTGGTCGAGTCGAGGCGGACATCGGTCACCAGACAAAAGTAGTCGTGCTTGCGGCCGGTGACGCGCACGAACTGGCCGACGCGCACGTCCTCGATGGACTGGAGGCCATCGAGCCGCGCACGCAGGCCATCCACGAGCGAGCCCTCGACGATCAGGCCCAGGCGATCATCTGCCACGGCTCTCTCCCACTACCGAACCTGGTCCTCCACCGCCGCTCTCAGAGCAACATATGCAAGGTTCAATTGTTATCCCGAGCCTGCGAACGATCTCTCCCGCTGGCTCGATCCTCGCTGTTCAGTTGTCATCCCGAGCCTGCGAACGATCTCTCCCGCTGGCTCGATCCTCGCTGATGAGGCTGTCACCCTGAGCCTGCGAACGATCTCTCCCGCTGGCTCGATCCTCGCTGTTCAGTTGTCATCCTGAGCCTGCGAAGGATCTCTCCCGCTGGCTCGATCCTCGCTGATGAGGCTGTGAGATCCTTCGACTGCGCTCGCACGCTCGCTCCGCTCAGGATGACAGATGGACGTTGCATGCTCGCTCCGCTCAGGATGACAGATGGACGTTGCGCGCCCACTCCACCTGCAGACTCCTCAGTCAGCCAGCGCCCGCAGGATCGCCGTCAGGCGCGGATAGTCGTTTTTCAGGAGCGTCGCCAGCTCGCGGCCAGCCTTGATGCGGAAGCCGCGCGCGTCCCGGTGCGCCGTCGAGGCCAGCCGGATGTTGGCCGCCAGCAGCGCATCGACGGGCGTCTGGAGCGATGAGAGAATGGTACGCAAGTAGTCCAGCCGACCGGTCAATTTTGCGATCTCAGACGGGTCACATTCAACAACCGACCAGTGCAGCGGCGGCGGGCTGGGCGGCAGGTAGGCGCGCAGGGCGTCTCCTTCCTGGTGGCCGACGATCAGCGCCGAGAACTCCGTCCGCAGCAACTGTTCGAGGTCGGGGTTCTGGTCGAAGATCGCCTTGTCGCGCATGCCGTCGCGCCCGCGCAGGACGGCCCGGCCGCCCGGCTCGAGGCTGCCGGTGTGGATGGCGTAGACCACGCCGTAGACCGTCCGCTCAGGGACGGTGACCTTGACGAACCCGCCGAACGGCGGCGCGACGTTCAGGGTGCAGGCCTGGGCCGTGAACTCGGCCACGGCGGTGTCGATGATCTCGCCGCTGGGCGCACCCTGCGCGCTCCTGTCAGCCGCCTCGTGGTCGGCGTGGGTCAGGGGCAGCCAGTGGTAGCCGTTGCCGCCGTTCAGTCCTTCCATGCTGCTCCCCCGGGGCCGCCCGGACCGCCTGGACTGGCCAACCCTCGAACATCTGTCTCAGTGTACACGCCAGCGGACGCCTGCATGAAGTCCTGTGAGAAAAACGGACCGGCCCCTGCGTGGTGCGGCCAGCGGCGTCACGTCTGCGTGCCAGAACGGGAGGGCGGCGTTGGCGTCGGCATCTCGGATTCTGAGCGGCCACGCCGCCGGATGCGCTAGAGTCCCCCTCTAGAGCATTGTGGGCGCACCTGTGGCGTCCAGGCGGGAGTAGGACCGTGCGCGAGCAACTGGCGAACGCGATCCGGGAACGGACCGGACTTGACGAGGCGATGGCCCTACAGGTGGCCGATGTCGCACTGGACTTCATCAAGGGGCAGTTGCCGCCCGCGCTCGCGCCGGTGCTGGACGGGCAGGCGCCTGACCTGAGCGATCCGGGCGCGCTGCTGGGGCAGCTTGGCGGGCTGGGCGGCCAGCTTGGGAACCTCGGGGCGTTCGGCGGCCTGTTCGGGCGGCGTCCGGAACAGGGATGACGCGTCTTCAGCGATCGGTTGTCAGGAGCGTTCGAGGCGGCGCATCAGGTTGTCTCGCATGCACGCCGGCTCAACCGCTGACGACCGATCGCTGTTAGCTGACAGCTGACTTCAGGAGCGCCCGACGAGCTCCGGCTCCAGCAGCTCGGACAGCGGCGCCGGCAGCTTGGCGAGCGGGCGGTCGATCCAGACTTGCCAGGCCCGCTCGCTGTCGCGCCACCACGTCTCCAGCGTGCCCTCGACGGTCACCTCCGGCAGCGCCGGCAACTCGACCAGCACGGTTCGCTCGCCCCGCAGGAAGTAGTACTGCACCAGCACTCCTGGAGCATCCACCTCGTCAAGGCGAACCGCTCCGTCACCGCCTGTCACGCCGGCCACCGCCCACGTCAGCGGGGTTCCATCGGCGTCCAGCACGCGCACTTCCTGACCGTCAAGCCTGCTGCGCCCAGTCATCGCACGCCTCCCGGGATCGAGCCAGTGCCTCAGCTCCACCTCTACGCTCATCTCGTGTCGGTGCGCGTGCGCTTGTGGCCAGGCCACACCGGAGCGCCCGACGCAGACACGATAACGCCACCCGCACGGGATGTCACGGATTACGTCACGTGAGCCGATGTTCTCCTTGCACTGGCAGCTTCCTTGCTTGGGCGGCCACCGTTGGCCGTCACCGGGTCCACCCTGCATAACGCCCGTTCACCCAGATGTGGGACGGCCCAGGCGCGCGAATTCATGCAGATGTGTCACCGGACGCTCAGGCCGGCCCGCGTCACGAGCCGGCCGACATCGGCGAGGCCGGAGGCCGCTTGCGAGGCGCTGTGCAGCATGCGTTCCGCGATCTGTGCACCGGGGTTACGATCTGGTGACAGTCGTGCGACGGTGTGCGCACCCGTGCGCGGGGCAGCTCAGCGCGTGGAGGCCGTCAGGCGAAAGGCGTCGCTCAGGGTGCGGGTCAGCTCCAGAAAGCGCATCCCGTAGCTGGCTGACGGCTCGATCTGGTGTCCTTCGAGCCACTCATTGAACGACGAGATCATCACCCAGTCCGGCCCCGAGGCAATGGCCCCCTGGAAGGTGCGCTCGTAGTAGCTGCCGCCCGCCCGATCCACCGCGAAGGTCTTCCCGCGCCCGGGAATGCGGGTATCGTCGTAGCCGGGCATCGCCGTGGCGATCCACCGCTTCGCCGTCCCGTTCGCGCCGTTGTACGCGCGGACCTTACCGCCGTAGCTGGCAAGCTGGCTGGCCGGGTCCGCCGCCCAGGCGATGGAGTACGGGAAGATGCCGTCGAACACGTCGAGGATGCTGAAGTCGTCGCCTTCGCCGATCCAGACGGCCTGCCGGGCCGGATCGACCTCGTCCAGCAGCGCGCGCCACGCGGCAACCGCTGGCGCACCGCGCTGGTTGACCCGCGCGCCGTTCGGACCGAAGACGGCGGACGGCCGCCACACAAAGATGACGGGGCGGCCATCCACACGCAGATAGGCCGGGTGGCTCGCATGGGTTGCCAGCGCGTGCTTGAGCGCCGTCACCAGCGAGGCGCGCGTCGGGAAGAACTCGCCGCTGTCCGTCTCCAGCAAGATCGCCAGCTTCAGGCCGGCCGGCTGGGCCACGTCGAGCAGCGTCTTCAGATTGTTCTCGGTGGGGTTGTTGTCGCGCGGGCCGAACCACGCCGAGACCAGCACATCGATGCCAGCGTCCTTCGCCCAGCCCACGTGCCGCTCGACGGTCTCACGGTGCCAGGAGGCGTACGGGATCAGCGGCCGGTCCGCCGTCACGCCGCTGTCCCAGGCGCCCTCGTCGTACCAGGGGTAGTAGAGCGCCAGCACCAGCGGCTGCGTCCCTGGGAATGAGGTCGGCACACCCTGCGCGGCGGCGATGCCCGCCCCCAAACCGAGGGCTACGGCGAGAGCAAGCGCAAGGGCGATCAGGCGACGCATCGGGACTCCGGACATCAGGATACGGCACAGAGGGAACGAGCGGGCGCTGCCGGCGGTGACGGCCGACGACGGAGCACCTCACCAGCATGAGGTGGCCGCCAGTATCCTGGTCTACGGTGAGGTCCACGTCGCGTCCTGCTCTCGCGTCTGCCATCATGTGCGGGTGCGCCGCTGACAGCGCAGCAGCGCCGCTGCTGCCGTTCGGGCGTCAGAGGGGGTCAACGATGGAGTTTGGCGTCACCATGTTCCCGGCCGACTACGCCATGGACATCCCAGAGCTGGCTCGGGAGTCCGAGGCGCGCGGGTTCGAATCGCTCTGGTTCCCGGAGCATACCCACATGCCGGTGGCCACCGTCCTGAACTCGACGGGCACTGGGCCGCTCGCGGACGAGTACCGGCGGACGCTCGATCAGTGGGTGGCGCTGGCGGCGGCAGCGGCCGTCACCTCGAAGATCAAGCTCGGGAGCGGCATCTGCCTCGTCACCCAGCGCGACCCGATCCTCCTGGCGAAGGAGGTCGCAAGCGTCGATCACCTCTCGAACGGGCGCGTCATCTTCGGCATTGGGGCCGGCTGGAACCGACCAGAGATCGAGAACCACGGCGTCCCGTATGCCCGGCGCTGGCGAATGATGCGCGAGCGGATCGCTGCGATGAGGGCGATCTGGGCAAACGACGAGGCCGAGTACCACGGCGATCTGGTCGATTTCGGCCCGATCCACTCCTGGCCGAAGCCGGTCCAGAAGCCGCACCCGCCGATCATCGTGGGCGGGGACGGCCCCCGCGCCGTTGACCACATGGTGGAGTACGGCGACGGCTGGCTGCCGCACCCGACGGGTGGCGGGGCCTCGCTGGAAGATCGGATGGCGGCGGCAAAGGAGAAGCTGGCGGCGGCGGGACGTGGGCCAGCCCCGGTCACCGTCTTCGGGGCCGTCGGCGACGACGCCGAGGTGGCGGAGTACCAACGGCTCGGCGTGGCGCGCTGCGTGCTGCGCCTGCCGCCCCGGGGCCGCGATCAGGTGCTGCCGGCGCTGGATCGGTTCGCGGCGCTGGTCGCCCGGCATAGCTGAAACGCAGACGCGTACCCTGGAGGCTTGCCATGCAGTTCGGCGCCATGATGTTCCCCACGGATTACGCCATCGACCCGGTCAGGCTGGGCCAGGAGCTGGAGTCGCGCAACTTCGACTCGGTGTTCCTGCCCGAGCACACCCACATCCCCACCAGCCGCCAGACGCCGTTCCCGTCTGGCGGCGACCTCCCCGACGAGTACCGTCACACCATCGACCCGTTCGTGGCGCTGGCCGCGATGGCCGCCACGACCACCCGGCTGAAGCTGGGGACCGGCATCCTGCTGGTGATCCAGCGGGACACCATCACCACGGCCCGCGAGGTCGCCAGCCTGGACCACATCTCCAACGGCCGGGCGCTGTTCGGCATCGGGGCCGGCTGGAATCGCGAGGAGATGGGCAACCACGGCACCCGCTTCTCGACCCGCTGGCGGCTGATGCGCGAGCAGATGCTGGCGATGCAGGAGATCTGGACGAAGGAGGAGGCCGAGTACCACGGCGAGTTCGTGAACTTCGACCCGATCTGGCAGTGGCCGAAGCCGGTCCAGAAGCCGCACCCGCCCATTATCATCGGCGGCGACGGCCCGAAGGCTGTCGAGGCCCTGCTGGAGTACGGGACCGGCTGGATCCCGCGCCCGCAGGACCGCTTTGCGCCGCTGGCGGACCGCATCGCCGACATCAATCGTCGGCTGGCCGAGCGGGGCCGCGAGCCGGTGCCGATCTGGGTCTTTGGGGCGCCGCTGGACCCGAAGAAGCTGGAGGAGTTCCGCGCGGCCGGCGTCGGCACCTGCGTCTTCCGCCTCCCGCCGACCGGCCCCGACGACGCGCTGCGGACGCTCGACCAGATCGGCGAGGCGATCAAGCAGCTCGGCTGACCGGCGCCGGCTCGCGCCGTTCCGGAGTGCGCCGGCGCAGCGGCCGGCGCACGATACAATCAGCGGAGGGGCGTCCATCACCATGTGCCGCCCGCCCGCGCCCCGGGCCGTGGGCTTCAGCCACACCGAGGGCTTCAGATGACGGCCAACACGAAGCTGCTGACGGCAGACGACCTCTGGCAGCTCCCGGACGACGGGATGCAGCACGAGCTGGTGCGCGGAGAGCTGAGATCGATGGCTCCACGGGGATTTCAACACGGACGATCATCAACGCGGATTGGACGATCACTCGACCACTTCGTTGAGGAACACGGGCTCGGCGAGGTGATGACCAGCGAGATCGGCTACCGGCTGGAGTCCGATCCGGACACGGTGCGCGGACCGGATGTCTCGTTCATCTCGGCAGCGCATCTTGCGAGGGTCGGCGAGCCGCGCACCTTCTTCGCGGGCTCCCCGGATCTCGCCGTCGAGGTCGTCTCGCCGAATGACCGCTACACCGATGTCCAGGAGAAGGTTTCTGAGTGGCTCCAGGCCGGGGCACGGCTCGTGTTCGTCGTCGATCCTCGTCGCCGGACTGTGACCGTCTCTCGGCCCGACCTCACGACCTTCACGCTCGGCATCGAGGACACGCTGCCTGGCGAGGACGTGGTGCCCGGCTGGTCGATGTCCGTTCGGGAGCTGTTCGAGCAGAAGTAGTGGTCGGCGTCAGGCTGGGGACGACGCCGTCGCGGAGGCTTCTTCGGGTGAGGCGAACTGCTGCTGGTGCAGGCGGTGGTACGCGCCGCCTCGGGCCAACAGCTCGGCGTGCCGGCCTCGCTCAACGATCTCGCCGCCGTCCACCACCAGCACCTGATCGGCGGCATGGATCGTCGAGAGCCGGTGCGCCACCACGAGGCTGGTGCGGCCGGACAGCAGCCGCTGCAACGCCTCCTGCAACTGGACCTCGGTGCGCGGGTCCACATTGGACGTTGCCTCGTCCAGGATCAGCACACGCGGATCGGCCAGCACGGCCCGCGCGATGGCGATCAACTGGCGCTGCCCGAGCGAGAGGTTGGCGGCCCGCTCCATGACAGTCGTCTCATACCCTTTGGGGAAGCGGGTGATGAACTCGTGGGCGTGGGCCAGCTTCGCCGCCTCGATCACCTGTTCGTCGGTGGCATCTGGGCGGCCGTAGCGGATGTTCTCGGCGACGGTGCCGGAGAAGAGGAAGTTGTCCTGGAGGACGACGGCGATGTTCTTCCGCAGGGCCGCAAACGAGAGATCGCGCAGGTCGTGGCCGTCGAGCAGGACGGCCCCCTCGGTCGGATCGTAGAAGCGAGCGAGCAGGGCTGAGATGGTCGTCTTACCGGCCCCGGTGTGGCCGACGAGGGCGGTCATCGTGCCGGCTGGGATATCAAAACTGATGTCCGTGAGCACGGGCCGGACGCCGTAGCTGAACCCGACGTGCTGGAACGAGACATCGCCGCGCACCGTCTCGGGCGTCACGGCGTTCGGGCGCTCGTCCAGCGTGACCGGCTCGTCCAGCAGCTCGAAGACCTTCTCCGCGCCGGCCATCGCGGCCTGGAGCTGGTTGTAGAACTGGGTCAGCTCACGCAGGGGCTGGAAGAAGCGGGTGACGTAGGTCAGGAAGGCGACCAGCACGCCGAGCGTCACGCTGGGGTCGCCGGCCAGCACCAGCATGCCGCCGTACCAGACGACAGAGACGGTGGCGAGGGCGTTCGCCAGCTCGATGACGGGCATCAGGCCCGAGGACAGCGTATTGGCGCTGACGTTCGCCTGCCGGTTGTCCTCGTTGATGCGGTCGAACTGGTCCTCGTTGACGCCCTCGCGGGAGAACGCCTGCACCACACGCACGCCGTCCACGTTCTCCTGGAAGCCGGCCGCCACCGCCCCGACCGTCTGGCGGGTCCGGCGGTACGCAACCTTCGCCCGCTCGGTGAATATCCAGATAGCGATGACCATGATCGGCATGACGCCGATGGTGACCAGGGCCAGCCGGGGACTCAGGTAGAGCATGATGGCGACGGTCGAGAGCAACAGGAGGATGTCCGTCACCAGGCTGAGGATGCCGTTGGTGAGCACCTCGTTCATCGCCAGCACGTCGCTGATGAGCCGCGAGACGGTGACGCCCGTGGGCGTGCGGTGGTAGTAGCCCATCGGGAGCCGCTGCAGGTGGCGGAACAACTGGGCGCGCATCGTCAGCAGGATCTGCTGCCCGACGACGGACATGATGACGATCTGGCGGGCCGAGGCGAGGTAGCCGAGGACGTAGACGCCGAGCGTGATGACGGCGATGACCGTCAGTCCGGCGATGTCCCCCACGGCGATATGCTCGTCAATGGCGACCTTCACGAGGTACGGCGCCAGGACGCTCATCGCGGTGGCGAAGGTGGTCAGGATCAGGGCGATCAGCAGTTGCCGTCGATGCGGGCGGGTGTAGGCGATAGCCCGCTGCATGTTCCGCTTGTCGAAGGGGACACGATCGACATCTGGGACATCGTCGAGACCGCCGCCGCCCCGCCAGGTGCCGGGTCGCGCGATCATGAGGGCGCACGCTCCACGCGCACGGGCGCGCCGGTAGCCGTGTGGCCGGTGGAGCCAGCGATACCGTTCGTCGGAGATGGCAGCTGACCAGCACGATCGGGCTCGCCTGTCGAGGATGCGGCGTCGTCGGACTGGAGCTGGAGGGCGTAGGTGTCGCGGTAGAGCGGCGTCGTCTCCAGCAGCTGCTCGTGCGTGCCGATGGCGACGAGCTGCCCGGCCTCCAGCACCAGGATCTGGTTGGCTGCGCGGACCGTCGAGAGGCGGTGCGCGATGACGAACGTGGTGCGGTTCCGCATCAACTCGACCAGGGCGGCGCGGATCAGCCGCTCGGTGGCAACGTCCACGCTGGAGGTGAACTCGTCGAGGATCAGGATGCGCGGGTTCATCAGCAGCGCCCGCGCGATGGCGATGCGCTGCTTCTGGCCGCCCGAGAGCGAGACGCCGCGCTCGCCGACGGGGGTCTCGTACCGTTCCGGCAGCCGCTCGATGAACTCGTCGGCGCGGGCGGCACGGGCAGCGGCGCGGATCTCGGCATCACTCGCGCCGGGCCGGCCAAACGCGATATTCGCGCGAACGGTGTCGGCGAACAGCAGCGTCTCCTGCATGACGATACCGATCTGCTGGCGCAGGCTCCCGATCTGCACGTCGCGGACGTCGTGGCCGTCCACCAGCACCCGGCCGCCATCCACGTCGTAGAAGCGCGGGATCAGGTTGGCGATCGAGGTCTTGCCGGAGCCGGTCGCGCCGACGAGTGCGACGGTCTGCCCAGGCTCGGCGCGGAAGCTGACCTGCTGGAGCACCGGGCGGCCGGGATAGTAGGAGCAGGAGACGTCTTCGAACTCGACGGACCCGATGAGCGGCGGCAGGACGGTTGCGCCATCACGGTCTGCCACGCGCACGGGCGTATCGAGGATCTCGAAGATGCGCTCAGAGGAGGCCGAGGCGCGGGCGGCCATCGTCATCAGCCAGCCGCCGCGGCGGATCGGCAACACCAGTTGGAGCAGGTAGGCGTAGAAGGCGACCAGCTCGCCGAAGCTCAACTGCCCCCAGACGACGAGGATGCCGCCGAGCCAGAGCATCAAGAGGGTGCAGCCGTTGGAGAGGAGGTCGAGGAAGGGGGCGTTGAGTGCGGTGGCGCGGGCTGCCGCGACGTAGCGACGGTAGAGCCGCTCGTTCTGGCGGTCGAACCGCTCGACTTCGTACTGACCGCGCCCGAACGCCTTGACGACCTGGATGCCGGCGACGGTCTCCTGGATACGGTTCGCCAGGGTCGCCAGCTCGTCCTGCACGGCGCGGTGCATCGGGCGGACCTCGCGGCCGAAGCGGTAGGCGCGCCAGGCCAGGGCCGGCAGCAGCAGCATCGAGAGCAGCGCCAGCTTCCAGTTCATCCCAAACAGGGCGATGGCGACGCCGAGCAGCAGCAGCACCATGTTGGCAACCTGCGTCAGCCCGCGCCCGGTGAAGGCGCGGACGGACTCGACGTCGGCCGTGGCACGGGCCATCAGCTCGCCGGTCTGGGCCTGATCGTGGAAGCTGAAAGAGAGCCGCTGAACGTGGCCGTACAGGGCCCTGCGTAGCTGATAGCTGACGCCCTGGGCGGAGGCCTCCGCGAGATAGCCCTGTCCGAAGGCGAAGAGGCCGCGCAGGACGCTGGCGGCCAGGATGAAGACGCCCATTTTGGCGACGAACGACATGTCGCCAAGGACGATGCCGCGATCGACGGCCTGCCCAAGCATCCACGGCACGACGAGGGTGAACGCTGCATTGAGGACAACGCAGATGTACGCGCCGGCGGTGAGACGCCAGTACGGCCGCAGGAATGAGAGCAGGCGGAGGAGCAGTCGCACACCTGACCTACGACACGGGGTGCGTCCGCTCTCGCGAGCCACTCACTGACCGGCGGCGGGGAGCGCGCCGGCCTCAGTGGACCGCGAGAGGGGACACTCGGAACATACCGCGTCTGGCAGGGACGATGCCAGGGACCGGTTGGTCACGTCAGGGCGATTGCATGTTGATGTCGTCGTGCCGCCGCGTCGGGGCTTGAAAGCCCCGCCTACCATCCTGCAGTCGCTGCGCGACGCGCCAGTCGCACCAGTGCCTGCTGTTCCCGACGGCCGTCGCGCAGCGACGGAATGCGTGTAGGCGGGGACTTCAGTCCCCGACGCGGCGGCACGACGACATCAACATGCAATCGCCCTGTCTCCGCTGCGACGGATGTTGCTCAGCGACAGGTCCATGTGGCAGACGCCACGATCTAGTGCCGGATCGTCGATGCGTTGCTTCAGACGCTCGGCCAAGGCGACCATCTCGGGCCAGCGGCCGGCCTGCACGAGGTGCCGGCGCATGCGCTCCAGCTGCTCGTCGATCGGCGCGACCACGGGCACGCCGTGCCGCAGCAGGTGCCTGATGAGGTCAGTCTCCCACTGCACCTCAGCGGCGGTCCGCGTCCGCGTGTTGTAGAGCTTGAGCGCGAACCTGCCCTGCCGGGCGGTGACCGCGGCGACGTCGTTGACGGGCACGCGCAGCCGCTCTAGGCCGACGTCGGCGAGCCCGTAGCGAGCTGCCGTTCGAGTGACGCACCGGCATCTAGCAGATTCATGGGGTAGAGCCGCGGTCTGTTTCCACCGACCTCCGGTCATCACGCCCTCCTTCGATGCCGTTCGAGAACACCGCCTCGATTTTGCTCATCCAGGCGAGCAGGTGCTCGTCCTGATCCGGGCGGGCTCCTCCCTGAATCCCGAGGGGGAGCCCCGATGGATCCGGATCGGCTGGTACGGTGGCGCAGGGCATACCGACGTACGACCAGGCCGTCGTCATGCCGCCCCAACCGGTGACGTCGAGACCGGCCGGGGCAGGGCCAGCGCTCGCCGGGGTGATCCAGAGGTCGATGGCTGTTTCGTCCATCAGGGTCTCGACCCGAAAGCAGAACGCCAGGCGATGCTCCCGACACCCCATTACGTCCTGGTAGATGATCGCCTGGCCACGTTGGATCGCCCGTTAGGCTGCACACCGCGGATGCTTCGCTCCCCCGGAAGAGCTCCGGCGGCAGTTCTGAGCCGGCGCGTGTGGGAAGACCGTCAACTCGGAAGCAATCCTTGACGCCGACCGCGACGCCGTAGAGCGGTGGGGGGAGCGGACGCATCGCTCGTCCACCGCTCCAGTGAGATAACCTCCCGCCGGATCCGATCCGATCTGCCAGGCTCCGGCACGAAAGCGTGCAGGTGAGGATCGACGCGCTCGACTCTGGCTTGGATCTGGTCCCAGTAGGCAGAGACCGGCAATTCTCCCGTGCGCAGGGCCCCAGCCGTTGGGGCAAGCGGCGCCCGGAGAAGCAGACTAGGATCCATGGCAAGATGATCGCCAATGTCGCCAGATCGACGCACATGGGCCGGCCTTGACAGGATCGTCAAGCGGAAGACGAGTATCCGTTGACCGTCGCGGCTCCCAGCGTGGGGACGACCTCATCGATACGCCCTGGCTTGCAGCTCGTACAGCTCCGAGTAGAGGCCAGCGGCGGTCATGAGATCGTCGTGGCCGCCGACTTCCGCGATGCGGCCATCGGCGACCACTACGATCAAGTCCGCCATCCGCACCGTCGAGAACCGGTGCGACACCAGGACCGTGATCGCGCCGTTCGCCGCCTGTTCTCGAGCGGCGCCAGCATAACGCTCGAACAGCGCGTGCTCCGCCTGGGCGTCCAGGGCGGCCGTCGGCTCGTCGAGGACCAGCAACAGTGGCGTCGTCCGCATCATCGCACGACCGAGCGCCAGCTTCTGCCACTGGCCGCCGGACAACTCGGCGCCATCCTCGAAGCTCGCCCCGAGCTGCGTCTCCAGGCCGGACGGCAGCGTCGCGATCACACCCGATGCCTCCGCCCGGTCGAGCGCCGCGCCCACCGCGATCGGATCGGCCAGGCGGGTGAGATCGCCTACGCCGACGTTCTCGCGGGCCAGCAGCTCGAAACGGGCGAAATCCTGGAAGCCGGCCGACGTGCGCGCCCGCCACTCGGCGATGGCGAACTGGCGCAGGTCGACGCCGTCCGCCAGGATGCGCCCGTCCGTCGGCTCGTACAGGCGCGTGAGCAGCTTCACGAGCGTCGTCTTGCCGGCCCCATTCTCACCCACGATCGCGACCGTCGCGCCGGCCGGGATCTGGAGGCTGACGTCGCGCAGTACCTCGCGCTCGGTGCCGGGGTAGCGGAAGGTGACGCCATCCAGGCGGATGCCTCGTCGCAGGGCGTCGGGCGGGGCGACCAGCGCGCCCGAGGTCGGGCGCTCGACGGCCGCCGCGTACTCCACCAGCCAGACGTAGCGCCGCGACGCGTCCAGCACCCATAAGAGCTGCGTCGTCTCGCCGACCAGCCCGGCTAGCTGCGACTGCACCTGATTCGCCAGCGCGATCGTCATGGCGACGTCGCCGAGCGTCGCCTCGCCCCGACTTGCGCGCAGCGCCACGAAGAGGATGGCCCCCACGAAGCCCAGCGCGAAGATGATCCAGCCCAGCATCGTCTCGGCGGCCATACGAAGCTGCGCGACGTCATGCCCGTGGTCGAGCAGCCGCCGAAGCTGCCGATGCCTTCGCATGATCTCGTCGCGCAGGCCGAAGACCCGGACCTCCTTGCCGGCGGCGGCCGACGTCGCGACGTCGTACAGGTGCCACTCCAGGCGACGCGGCTCGATCAGCTCCTCCTGGACAGCGTGCATCCGACGCTGGGCCCGGCCGCTCAAGTAGATGATGGGCAAGCCGAACAGCGGCAGCGCCAACAAGACCCAGTCGACGCTGGCCAGCAACAGCAGCGTCCCGGCCAGTGTCACCACGTAGCCCAGCACGACCACCGCCGACTGGTGGACCCAGCCCAGGCGGGCCCGCTCCTCGCGCAGGAGATCCAACTGCTTGAGGTACTCCGGACGCTCGAAGTGGTCGAGGCTCGGAATGCCGGCCGTCAGCGACGCCAACTGCCGCTCGATCGCCAATGAGGTGCGCTCACGCACGCCATTCCGCAAGGCGAACCCCAGCAACGCGGCCAGATTCGCGACCAGCGAGTTGCTGCCCAGCAGCACCAGACTGAGCACCACGCCGGCCGCGTCGCGGTGGGCGGCGCCGTCGACCAGCCAACGCATCCCCAGCGCGAAGAAGGCCCCGTTCACGCTCTCGGCCAGCGTCACCAGTAGTGCGGCCGTCGCACCACGTGGCTCGGCGCGGAACGCCAGACCCGAGATCAGCCAGAGCGCCCGAATCGACTGCGGCACCACGATACGCTGTGTCATGGCACCTCCGCCGGAGCGTCGCTGCTCTCGTGCTCGCCGAAGCGCGCCGCTTGGAGCTCGAACATCTCGGCGTACCGCCCGCCCGCCGCCAGCAGCTCGGTGTGGCTACCATCTTCCACGACGCGCCCGCCATCCAGCACCACGATCCGATCCGCCCGCCGCACCGTCGAGAAGCGGTGGGAGATGACGATCGTGGTGAGGCCACGGGTCAGGTCGAAGAACTGATCGTAGAAGGCGGCCTCGGCCCGCACGTCGAGCTGGGCGGTCGGCTCGTCCAGCACCAGGATGCCGGCCCCACCAGCCGCCGCGAAGAGCGCGCGCGCCATCGCAATGCGCTGCCACTGGCCCCCCGAGAGGTCGGTACCATCGGTGAACCGGCGCGACAGGGCCGTGTCCCAGCCGTGGGGCAGCCCCTGGATCAGGTCGAGGGCGTTGGCCCGCTGCGCCGCTCCGACCAGCGCCGCCCGATTCTCGCGCCGCTCGACGGCCCCGAATCCGACGTTGTCCGTGGCCGGCAGCTCGTAGCGCATGTAGTCCTGGAAGATGGCCGCCACCGTTCGCTGCCAGGACCGGATGTCCAGGTCCGTCAGGTCGATGCCATCGGCGGTGATCCGCCCGGCCGTGGGCTCGTAGAGGCGCGCCAGCAGCTTGACCAGGGTGGTCTTGCCGGCCCCGTTCTCGCCGACGATCGCCAGGGTCCGGCCGGCCGCGATCGTGAGGTCGAGGTCGGAGAAGATGGGGGCGCGGTCGCCGGGATAGCTGAAGGAGACGCGCTCGAAGCGGATCTCGCGCTGCGGCAGACCCTTGGCCGGACGGGCGTGCTGGCCTGCCCGCCGCTCCTCGTCGGCGGCGATCCGTTCGAGGTCGGCTGTTGCCGGCAGGCCGGACGTGCCGTGGTCGATCATGGCATCGGCGTCAGAGAGGGCCGAGAGTTGCTGCGCCAGCAGCAACGCCCGAACGTACACCACCAGCGAGCCCAGGTCGACGGTGCCATTCAGGGTCGCCCACCCGATCGCGGACAGGCCGACGACCTGGGCGATCACGACCGGTAGGCCGGCCCAGGCCGCCGTCCTCCAGAGCGACGAGCGGGCCAACCACAACTCGGCCATCGCCGTCATCCAGGTGTGCTGGAACCGATCGACCAGCCAGTCGGCAAGCCCGAAAACGCGGATCTCCTTGGCCGCCTCCGGGCGCAGCGTGAGCTTTAGCAGGTAGTTGGCGCGGCGGAGGGAATCGGCCTTGCCCATCCGCATGTTGACCAGCCCGCGACGGACCGGCCCGAAGTGACGCGCGCTGTGGAGCATCGCCAGCAGCAACGGGACGGCCAGCCACCACTGGAAGTAGGCGACGATCGCCAGCCCGACGATACCCTGCAGCTTTGTCACCGCCTGCGCAGCCAGGCCCATCACGGCCAGTTGCGAATCATGGCGGTTGGTGGCGAGCGCCCGAGACACCTGATCGAGGTAGGCCGGGTCTTCGAGGTGGGCCAGGCCAGGCGGGGCCAGCGTCGCCACCATGACCCGCCGGGTGTGCTCGCCCATGAAGCGCCGGCCGAGAGCGTTCGCGGCCGTCGTCCGGACCGAGATCACGATCTGGATGAAGAGGAAGGTCAACCCGAGCGCTACTACCGCCACCAGCATCTGCTGGCCGGCCGGCGAGCCCGGCCCCTGCTCGATCGCGTCCGGCAGGGTGTTGATCAGGTGGCCGGAGAGCAGCGCGAACGCCGTCGGCAAGGCGACGTTGAGCAGAACGCAGACGGCGGTGAGCATCGTGAGTGGGAGGCTGATGGACCGAAGACTGCACACGAGCAGCCAGCGCGGCGAATCGACGATCCATGAACGCAAGCGCCTGAAGGTCGCGTCGATCAAAGCCCCTCCTCTGACATTGAGGCAACGGGCAGTCGTGAGATAAGTCTACTCCCTGTCGACGGGCCGAATGTATGCCGGCCTCCTGATGTTCACCTCAAGCAATCAGCCGGCCTATGATTGAGGGCATGCGGCGACGATTCGAGGCCTCGCTGGTATTTCGGCCACTCCACGAGCAGGATCTACGCCAGATTCTCGAATGGAGCTATGGCGGACCGTACGCCATCTACGATTCACGCCCTGACGACGTGCAAGGCATGCTGGACCCGAGCAACGCCTACTTCGCGGTGCTGGACGCGGATGGAGAGCTCCTGGGCTTTTGCTGCTTCGGGGCCGATGCCCGGGTCGCCGGCGGCGACTACCAAACCGAGGACGCACTCGATGTTGGAGGTGGGCTACGGCCCGATCTGACGGGGAAGGGATTGGGCATCGCGTTTCTCCGGTCCGTCCTCGATTTCGCCCGCCAGCAGCTCCATCCCAAGGCGTATCGGGTCACCATCGCCGCGTTCAACCAGCGGGCCATCCGCATGTGCCACTGGGCCGGCTTTGAGGTCGCGGACCGCTTCGAGACAAGCCTTGCCAACGAGACGCACGAGCTCGTGATCATGACGCTGGAGGCGTAGCCGCCGGTCTCTCACTCGCACCAAGTGGGCCTCCGAGACATCTTTCGCAGGCCGACTGGATAGGCTAGCGAGGGTTCCGGATACTCCCATCACGCCCGAATTGAATCACCCCTACAAGACGATGACTTCGGGAGAGCGAGTGGCGCCAGCACCTTGCTTCCATGACCATTTCATCGTGCCCCACGTCGGCAGCTACAGCGGGGCGGCACGATTGCTGTTGGTGGAGCAGGCCGGCGCCTGGACTCTGCCGGGCTGGGCACATCCGGCCCGGCTCGGGCATACGGCGCGCGAACTGGACGATCCGTTCTGGCCAGCGGCAATGCAGCAGGCGGTACTGCGTCGCCTCGGTCTCGCGGTCAGCGTGCTCCATGCCGATCTCTACGACGAGAGGGATCCGTCGACCGGAGATCGTCGCACAGTGATCGTGCTGGAGAACCGTAGCCCAGAATGGTCTCCCCGGCAGGGAACGCGGTGGGTGAGCCGTGAGGAGTTCAATCGCATCGCCCTTCCGCCTGAGCTGCCGCGTGCCTCCGTGCTGGCATGGTTTGACGAGGCCGAGGCCGTGACTGATCGCGCGGCGCATCGACGGCCGCCCTGGCAACGACCTGGTTGGTTCGAGGAAGCAGTGAGCTGGAGTGCCGAACAGTTACAGCATCGCGGCCTTGCGCCACGTGGTGCGGCTGAACAGCTTGGGACAAAGGTCGGCCGTTACCTCATGCGCATTCCGACGGCGTCTGGTGCGGCCTACTTCAAGGCGCTGCCCGCCATGTATGACCGCGAACTCTCCCTCCTGGCGCTGCTGGCGACCGAGTTTCCCTCGCATGTGCCCGAGCTGCTGGCCAGCGATACGAACCGCCGCTGGCATCTGACCCGCGACCATGCTGGCACCCCGTTGGGTCAGATCGTCGACATCGTGAGGTGGGAGCATGCCCTGGAGGAGCTCGGCCGAATCCAGGTCGCCTACATTGGGCGCGCGACAGAGCTGTTGGCCGCCGGGTGCATCGACCTGCGACCCGAGACGATGGCAATACAGATTACGACGCTGATCGGCGATGTAACTGGCGAACTGACCGAGCAGATCCACAGCCTTTCTCCGGATGAGATCCACGCCCTCGAAGCTCTGGTGCCCGATCTCAAGGCCGCATGTGAGCTTCTGGCAGCAGTCGCCGTGCCGTCCAGCCTGGTGCACGGCGACTTCATCCCCGACAACGTGGCAGTGGTAGGCGATTCGCCGATCTTCACCGACTGGTGTGAATCCGCGCTATCTCACCCGTTCTTCAGTGTCGTGCGATTCATGGTCTCCGCCCGTTGGGGCGATCGTTGGGTGCGCGACGATCGTCAGGTGTACGCGCGGCTGCGCGGAGCGTATCTGAAGTCCTGGGAGCGAATCGCTCCAATGTCGGACCTCGTCACGATATTCGAGCTTGCTGCCGCGCTCCAGCCGCTCGCGTACGCGCTCACCTACTGGCACCTCCTCAACGAGCAGATCGCCGACGGCCAGAGCATCGTCAACTGGGAACGAAAGGATCTGCCCACGATTAGCCTCAGGCGATTGCTCGATCAGCGCATACGCCTTTCGTACGTGCTGTCACTGTAGGCTCGGGGCCCTCCCGGCGCGACGCCGAACAAACCGTGACGGATTTGAAGAAATCCTCTGCGGACGGCAGAATTGTGATGGCGTGGTCTCGGACCCCCAGGAGCCATGGCTGCTGCGCCCAGGGTTTCGCTTGGACGAGGAGGGAGTATGGACACTGTCAAGACGCGCGGCTGCCCAGTGGATTCGAGCAAAGCGAGAGGGCACGCCGTGGCCTCAGTTTGCGCTTCGCTCGCGGCGTCAGAACCACGTTGGCCGTATCTCGTCTCAGGTTGCTCAAGGGGGTCTTCGGGCGCTGGGTCAGTGGCAGGATCACCGCAATGATGAGGGTACGATCACCCGTCATCCGGAGCCTACATTTCGGTTCCGTTGTCCCGACATATGAAGCAGCGGTGGCGGCGGCGAATGCGATGCCCCACCTCGGGCAGTTCATCGCCACGGTGCGGGTACCCCATGACACTTGCTTTGAGCGATGGGGGCGCGACCCCAATCACTGTACGGTTTGGGAAACTGCTGAAAAGCTGTTGGCGCACGTGGTGTCAGTGAGTCTTGTCGAACGGATACGCTGATCGCATGCACTACGAACTTTGGGACTTCCGCTCACGAAACCTCCTGGCCGACTTCGATACCGAGCAGGAGGCGCTGACGGCTGTCAACGAGTTGCTCGCAGTCAACGACCTGAGCATGGCAGACGATCTCGCGCTCGTGTGGCGTGATGGTGGTGTCGGTGGAGCGGTCGCCGAAGGAGCTGCATTGGTGACACTCTGTCAGCAGGCGAGTCCGGAGCGTGCTTCACTTCCGCGATGATGACGGAGAGGGCCTCCAGCAGGTGCGTGATCACCAGGGCAGCAGCGCGGCCTAGACGGCGCGCCCCCCGTGTTCCGTGGACTTGACCGTGGCCGGCGACCAGTCGCTCGCGCGGCGGCGGGGCGTGACGCTCGTGGCCATGGACGGCCCGGCCGCCTCGCCATCGAGCCGGAACCGGGCCACCAGATCGCGCAGCCGGCCGGCCGTCTCGGACAGCTCGTCGGCCTGCGCCGACAGCTCCTCAGCCTGGGCGGTCATTTCCTCAGCCGATGCCGTCACTTCCTGCGTCGCCAGGGAGCTGGACTCGGCCACCGACGCGATGCTCTCCACCGCCACCGTGACCTGACCGGCCCGGGCCGCCATCTCCTCCGTCGCGCCGGCGCTCGCGTCCGCCACCGCCCGGATGTCCCGCATGGCGTCCACGACCTCGTGCGCGCCACTAGAGAGCTCCTGGGCCGCCGTGGCGATCTGCTCGACTTGCGTGACGGTGGCCGTCGCCGCTTCCAGGATCGCGTTCAGTGCGCGGCCAGCCTCTTCGGCCTGCGCTGCGCCGTCTTCGACGGCGTGCGCGCCCTGCGCCATCGCCTCCACGGCGTCGGTGGTGCCAACCTGCACCGTGCGGATCAGGTCCGTAATGGCCCGCGTCTCCCGCTGCGAGCGCTCCGCCAGCTTGCGGACCTCGTCGGCGACCACCGCGAAGCCTCGACCGTGCTCGCCAGCGCGGGCCGCCTCAATGGCCGCGTTGAGCGCCAGCAGGTTCGTCTGCTCGGCGATGTCGTCGATGGTCTCGACCACCGCGCCGATGCTCGCGCCGAGCCGCCCAAGCTCGGCGACCTTGGTGGACGCCTGCCCGACGACGCTCCGAATCTCCTGCATCCCGGCGGCGGCATCGCGGACGGCCCGTGCGCCGTGCTCCGCCGAGGTCCGCGTCTGCAGGGACGCCTGGGAAACACGCTGCGCGCTGCCGGCCACCTGGGCAATCCCCGCGGCCATGTGGGTCGTCGTGTCGGAGGCGGACTGCACCTGTCGCGCCTGGACGGATGCGCCCTCGGCAACATGCTCGATGGAGCGTCCGAGATCGGCAACGGCCTCGTGGGACGCCGCGGCCGACTCACTGGTCTGCATCGAGCCATCGGCGATGCTCTGGATGGCGAGGGTCACCTGCTGGACGGCCTGCCCGGTCTGCCCGGCCACCTCACCAAGCTGCTCTGACGTTTCGGCCAGGACAAACGCCGCCTGTCGCACCTCACCGACCATCGTTCGAAGGCTGGTCACCATCGTCTGGAACGCCAGCCCCAGCACATCGTGCTCGGAGCGCGGCTGCACGGTGCGCGAGATGTCGTTGGCGGCCAGCGCATCCGCCTCGCGAGCCATCGTCTGCATATACTCGACAAGCTGCTGGAAGGCACGCGCGAGGCGGCCGGCCTCATCCCCGCGATTCGTGTCGAGGTGCACGCGCAGGTCACCCTCCGAGAGCGCCGTCGCAGCGGCTTCGAGCTGCTGCAGCGGGCGTACGGCGCTGCGTGTCACCATCAGGGAGGCGGCGACGGAGAGAGCGAGCGTCACGAGGCCGAGGATGCTCAACTGAAGCAGCATCGCCAGTGCCTCTGCGCGCAGCTCACCCGACAGCGCGATGACGTCGGCGGCCAGCCGATCTTCGACCTGCTTCATCAGGTCGATCTTGGCGGTCATCTGGTCAAACCAGATGGTCGAATCGACGCCACCCAGGTCGTCGGCGGTGGCGTGCTCGATGGCGGTCTGCTCCATCCGCGCCACGGCGTCCACGGCCGGCCCCTGTATCGTGCGCTTCACGAACGCCGATGCCTCGTCACTCGCCAGCGACTGGAAGGTGTTCTGGAAGCTCGCCTGGGCGGCCCGCAGCCCGGCCAGCTGCTCGAACTGGCCCGGCCCGAAGCGGCCGGCCCCGAACGCGTTGCTGAGGAGCGCCCGCTCGACGCCGGTATTCTCCTTGACCTGGGAGTACGCGACGCTCGCGGTGACCAGCCGGGCGACCTGGGCATGGTCGCTGACCGACGCGATGGCGCTGCTCACGTCCAGCGCCTCGCGGATCAGCACCGTATACCCCGCCAGCGCATCCTTGACGGGAATGGCGCGGCTGTCGATGGCGGTCCGGTGTGCGGCGAGCGTCGCGGTGCGCCGTTCGAGGGCGGTGACGCGCTCGCTCAGGGCGGTTCCGTAGGCGGTGCGGTCGAGGCCGGTGATGAAGGCCATCAGATCGGCGAGTCGCGCGTCACTCTGCTTGCGCTGGTCAGCAAGCTCGCGCACGAGTTTGTCGTCCGCCTTGCCGTAGACCAGCCCGGTGCGTCCACGCTCCTTCTGGATCTCGTGGACGACCAGCGACACGCGGCTGTTGAGCTGTGCCAGCTCCTGGACAGCGCTGAGGCCGCGCACCTCCTGCCAGTGCTCCCAGAGGATCATGCCCAGCACGATGGTCAGTCCGACCATCGGCGCGAGCAGCAGGAGCGCGAGTTTTGCGCGCATGGGTAGCTGGTCGATCGTCCGCATCACGTCGTTCCTCGTCTTCTCACCGGCGCTCAACACGCCCTGTCGCTCTACCCTCTCACAGAGATCATCGACAGCATGACGAAAAGAGCGCAGTCCCCTGGGGAAAGAACCGGGAAAGATGTGAGGCGCAGAACCACCCGCCGTGGCGGGTGGCCAGCGTGTTGGGGGCAACGAAGACAGCCCGCGGCGACGACGGCCCGCGGCGACGACGGCCCGCGGTGACGACGGCCCGCGGTGACGACGGCCCGCGGTGACGACGGCCCTACGCGGTTCCTGCGCTGAACGTGTGTCGCTGGTAGGCGTGCTGGTTGGGCGGGCCAACGGCGACATGCAGCTCGCGGCGCGAGGGGACGGCCACCAGCGAGGCGAACGTCATCACGTCCCGGCCGGGGCTGTCGGCTGGCTCGCGGCAGAGCGTGTCCGGGTAGCAGGTGCGATCTTGCAGGATCTGCTGGGCCGTGGGGACGTCCAGCGTGCCGCGCCGCTCGGCGGCAAGCTCTCGGAGGCGGCCCATCCGCGTCTGCGAGTTGTGGACGTACTCGCCGGCCCGCTCCTCAGCGAGCAGATCGGGCGAGACATAGTGGTTCGCATGCGCCAGCAGCCCATCGACCGGATCGAGGCGCGCATCGCGGGTGGGGGTCAGCTCCAGGTCGGCCGCCGCGCCGCTGGCGTCCAGCAGCAGCAGGTTGCGCGACGATGCTCTGGGGATGGCGCGGATGGCCGCGATCGCTTCGTCAACGGTCTCCTGAGCCAGGGCCACCCGCGAGAGCAGGTAGCGCGGGAAGCCGATCCGCCAGCCGTCGCAGGTCAGGTAGTTGGCGGTGACGGCGAGGCCGCGCTCGTTCATGCCACGGTGAGGAGGATGTCCTCCACACCGAGGATGTCCTCCACACCAACGACGCGCGATCGTACCGGGGCTGTCAGCCGACGGCGAGGCGGGCGGTCAGGTCGAGGATGATCTTCGTGCCAAGCGTCAGGTTGTCCAGCGAGAGCCGCTCGTCGATGCCGTGGTACCCCTTCAGGTCGTCCGCCGTGAAGATACACGGCACCAGCCCGTAGGACGGCACCCCACGCTGGCGAAAGAACCGCCCGTCCGTGCCCGCCACAAACAACGATGGCGTCACGACCGCATGCGGTGCGTGCGCCCTGCAGGCCGCCTCGATGGCCGCGAACGGGCTGTCCGCCTCCCAGGGCGCCAGGACCGGCTTGACGTTTGGCCAGCCCACCTCGAAGGTGATGCCCGGGTCGTCTACCACCTGCTCAAGCTGGCGGATGAACTCGTACTCGTCCGTCTCGGGCAGCAGCCGGCAGTCCAGGCTCAGCTCGGCGCGCTCCGGCAGGATGTTGATCTTGTAGCCGCCCGAGAACATCGTCAGGCTGATCGTGTCGCGGAGCAGGGGGCGCGTCGCGCGGTACTGGCGGATCTCCTCGCGGGCGCGCTCGCCGCCGAGCCGTTCGATCATCTCGGCCACGGCCCCGGCCGCGCGCTCGTCCGGCAGGCGGTCCAGGATGCGGCTGGCCGCCATCACCAGCCGGTGGGTGGCGGCCTCATCCCAGGGCTGCGAGGCGTGCCCAGGCTCGGCGCGGGCCACCATCTTCATCCAGATGATGCGCTTCTCCCCCACCGAGACGGCGAAGACATCCCCCTGGCTGAAGAAGCCACGCATCCCCGAGCCGCCCTCATCCAGCACAAAGGCCGGGTCGAAGTCGTCGTAGTGCTGCTCGACCAGGATCTGTGCGCCCAGCGTGCTGCCGATCTCCTCGTCCGAGGTCATCATCAGGAGCACGTCACGCTGGAGCGGCGCGCCGAGCCGCTTCAGGAGCAGCACGGACACCAGCTCCATGATGCCCATGCCCTTCATGTCGAGGGCGCCGCGCCCATAGACGTAGCCGTCGGCGATGGTCCCCGAGAACGGATCGAACGTCCAATCCGACGCGACTGCCTGCACCACATCCATGTGGTTGGAGAGGGCAATCGCCTTGCCGACCGGATTCTCGGCGCGCAGCCAGGCCGCAACGTTGACCTTGTTCGGGTCCGGCGTCTGGTAGCGGCGGGTCTCGATGCCCTCCCCACGCAGGATCCCCTCCAGGAAGTCCGCCGTTTCGATGGTGCGCCCGAGCGGGTGCGAGCTGTCGATGCGGACATAGGCCGAGAGGAGATCGGCGGCCTCGCGGCTGGCCGCCGCCCAGTCCACACGGGCGAGCAGCGGATGCGGGGCCGGCGCAGGGGCGGCGGCAGTCGGCCTGTCGGTCTGGTCGGTCATCGGCGAGCCTCACGGGCGGGGATGCTGGGCATAGGGTACAGGAAGCGGTGACAGGCAACAGGGATGGGGAACAGAGAACAGGGGAGAGGGGCAGGGCGATTGTATGTTCATTGGTGTACCCGAAGCATCATGGAACGGTCGGTCGGGGACTGAAGTCCCCGCCTACAGTCACACCGTCGCTGCGCGACGGACGCAGGGAACGGCTGGGGCTGGCGAGCTTGGAGCGTCGCGCAGCGAC
>JADZEM010000175.1 GCA_020850535.1 Chloroflexota bacterium | reverse complement strand
TCGTATGTTGAGCGCGTCGTGCCGCCGCGTCGGGGCTTGAAAGCCCCGCCTACCATCCTGCAGTCGCTGCGCGACGCTCCAGTCGCACCAGTGCCTGCCGTTCCCGGCGGCCGTCGCGCAGCGACGGCGTGACTGTAGGCGGGGACTTCAGTCCCCGACCGCCCGTTCCATGATGCTTCGGGGACACCATTGAACATGCAATCGCCCTGGCCCACCTCGCACCGCTCACCCGTCGCGGACGTGCCATCGCTCGCACTGCGGCGACCCTCACCGCCGGCATGTGGCTGGTCGGCACCGCCTACAACTTCTGCTGGCCCCACGACAGCCTGCGCCTGCTCGCCCCGCCCGGCGCCCCCCGCAAGTGGCACCAGCGCACCCCGGCCATGCCGCCGGCCTTGCCGATCACCCCTGGACCATCCGCGAACTGCTCCGGCTCCAGATCCCCGTACCTCGCTGGGTCCCACCCAAACGACGCGGCCGTCCGCCCAAACACCCGCCTCTCAAGACTGCCGCGTGACCACGGTTCTGCGGGGCGCTACCCAACAGATTCCGAGGCGGCATACCAGGACAGAGCGTGAAACCCACAGGATTCATCCCCACGAGCCTAAGAATCTTCAGGTATCACACGACAATGGCTCGCTTGCGCCTAACGATCGCCGTGCGGAGGGGTATGCGACAGCTTGACCGTTCTGCTACACTGCCCTCGTCGCACTGTTGTGGGGGTAGCTCCGCGTGATCAAGGTCATCGTCACAGGCGCACTCGGCCGGATGGGCCGTGCCATGATCGCCGGCCTCGTCAACGAGCCAGAGATCGATCTGGCCGGTGGCGTGTCGCCGCGTGCCACCGAGGCGTACCTCGATCTGCCGGGCGGCGGCGGCCTGATCCCCATCGAGAAGGACTTGACGACCCTCATTCAGCGGGTCCGCCCGGATGTCCTGCTCGACTTCACCCACCCTGGCGCCGCGATGAGCAATGTCCGCATCGCCATGGCGCACAAGGTCGCGACCGTCGTCGGGACGAGCGGCATCAAGCCGGCTGACCTCGAGGAGATCGAGAAGCTGACCGCCGAGGCCGGCGTCGGCTGTGTCGTCGCCCCGAACTTCGCCATCGGCGCGAACCTCATGCTCCACTTCGCTCGGGTGGCCTCCCGCTTCATGGGGGCCGCCGAGATCATCGAGCTACACCACGACGGCAAGGTGGACGCGCCGTCTGGAACGGCTGTCGCTACGGCCCGCGCCATGGTCGAGGCTCGTGGCGACTCGTTTGCCGATCCTCCGACCACCACCGTACTGCTCGACGGGGCGCGCGGCGGCGTCGAGGGCGGCATCCACGTCCACAGTGTGCGTCTGCCCGGCCTGGTAGCCCACCAGGAAGTCATCTTCGGCGGCCCCGGGCAGATCCTGACGCTCCGGCACGATTCGATCTCACGCGACTCGTTCCTGCCGGGCGTCGTACTGGCCGTCAAGGAAGTCTCAAAGCGCAGCGGTCTCGTGTATGGCCTCGACCGCCTGATGGGTCTGGCCTAGCGAGAGGACATCAGACCGTGGACATCAGGCGCGTGTCTGATGTCCACACGCGGTCACGTGACCGAACACGTGCATGGAGGATTGGTCTGATGTCTGGTGTGAAGGTTGGGGTGATCGGCGCGACCGGTATGGTCGGCCGCCAGTACCTCCAGATCCTGGAGGCGTCGCCCCTGGAGATCGCCGAGCTGCGGCTGTTCGCCTCGGCGCGGTCGGTCGGCTCGCGGATGACGTTCCAGGGCGAATCGCTGCCAGTCGAAGAGTTCACCGTCGAGGCCTGTCGCGGCCTGGACATCGCGCTGTTCACGGTCAGCTCGGAGTTGGCGCGGCAGCACGCGCCGCGGGTCGCCGCGAACGGCACGCTAGTGATCGACGACAGCTCGGCGTTCCGGATGGATCCGGACGTGCCGCTGGTCGTCCCCGAGGTCAACCCCGAGGCCGCGAAGACCCACAAGGGCATCATCGCCGGGCCGAACTGCTCGACGGCCCAGATGGTCGTCGCGCTGGAGCCGCTGCACAACGCGGCTGGCTTGAAGCGCGTCGTGGTGGACACTTACCAGGCGGCCTCAGGCGCGGGGAAGGCGGCGATGGACGAGCTGTGGGACCACAGCCGCCGTTTCCTGAACGGCGAGCGGCCGGCCCCGGAGAACCATCCGCAGTCGCTGGTGTTCAACATCTTCCCGCACATCGACAGCTTCCGCGAGGACGGCTACACCAAGGAAGAGTGGAAGATGCTGGCCGAGACGCGGAAGATCATGGATCTGCCGAATCTGCGGCTCTCCGCCACCTGCGTGCGCGTACCAGTCGCCGTCGGGCACTCGGAGGCGCTGCACATCGAGTTCGAGCGGCCGATGTCCGCCGCCGAGGCCCGCGAGATCCTCAGCACGGCCCCAGGCATCGAGGTTGTGGACGATCCGCTCAACAAGCAGTACCCGCAGCCGGCTGACGCCGCCGGCCGCGACCCGGTCTACGTCGGGCGCATCCGCGACGACGTCTCGAACCCGGGCGGCATCGCGCTCTGGTGCGTGGCCGACAACGTCCGCAAAGGCGCAGCCCTGAATGCCGTCCAGATCGCCGAGCTGCTCTACGGCGTCGGCTCCTGGATTCACGCGACGCCGGCCCCGGCGACCGCGACGACTCGCTAGCCGCGATGGTCTCCCGTTCTGTCATGCGCTGGGTAGAATGTAACGCCACTCGCTGGCGCACAACGTCGTGTGGAGGGTCTCAATGACCGATTTCGGACGCGTCCTTACTGCCATGGTCACCCCGTTCAACTCGCGTGGCGAGGTCGATTACCGGCGCGCCCAGGAGCTGGCCGAGGCCCTCATCTCGTCGGGGACCGACGGGCTGGTGATCTCGGGCACGACCGGCGAGTCGCCGACCCTGACCGGCGAGGAGAAGCTGACGCTTTTCCGCGAGGTTCGCGCAGCCATCGGCACGCGGGCGACGATTGTCGCGGGCACCTGCAACTACAACACTCGCGAGAGCATCGAGTTGAGCAACGAGGCCCGCGAGGCCGGCGTTGACGGCATCCTGGGCACGGTGCCCTACTACAACAAGCCGCCCCAGCACGCCCTCTACGCCCACTTCGAGGCCATCGCCAGGAATGTGGACCTGCCGATCATCCTCTACAACGTGCCCTCGCGCACGGTCACCAACATGTCTGCCGAGACCACGATCCGCCTCAGCCAGATCTCGAACATCATCGGGCTGAAGGACGCGGGCGGCAACCTGGACGTCACCTCGAAGATCGTCGAGGAGAGCCGGCCCGGGTTCCTGGTCTGGAGCGGCGACGACAGCATGACCCTGCCGCTGATGTCGGTCGGCGGGTACGGCATCATCAGCGTGGCGTCGCACCTGGTCGGCAGGCAGATCCAGGAGATGGTCGGGCACTTCCTGGCCGGCCGGAACGGCGAGGCGGCGGCGATGCACCGCAAGCTGCTGCCGTTCTTCAACGCTTGCTTCGTGACCACCAACCCGATCCCGCTGAAGTACGCTCTGCGGAAGGTCGGCTTCGACGTCGGCTCGGTGCGGCTGCCGCTGGTCGAGCCGGAGGCGGCGCAGGCGGCCGTCGTCGATGCGGCGCTCGAACGGGCGACCATCGACCTGCCGGTGGGCGCGCTCGTGTAGGAAGCCTTCTCGCAAAGCCGCTGTCTTAGCGCCCGTAGACCTCAAAAGGCCCGCAACGGTTCGCCGGAGCGGGCCTCGTTCTGTCCTGGTCAGGATTCCCAGAGGCCTGTCAGTCGTGACGACCGGGTCGGGTCACTCGACGCTTCCCCCGTCATCCGGAGCGAAGCGACCCGTTCAGCACGCTCAGGGCAAGCCTGACGACCTCCCCCGTCGTCCCGAGCGGAGTGAGGCTGCTCCCTCCCTCGTCATCCCGAGCGGAGTGAGGCTGCGAACGCAGTCGAGGGACCTTCCTTGCACAGCCACGAAGGGGAAGGTCCCTCCACTCCGCTCGTGCCTCGCCGCGGTCGGGATGACGGACGGGAGGTCGTCCCCTCGCTGCTGTCAGGTTGACGATGGGCACCGAAGACCCTGCGATTCACGCCTGCCGAGCCACTAAACCAGGTCTTCGATGGAATCCAGATGGCAGACGCTCAGGAGTACCTGACCTGACCCCCTCTGGCAGACCTCACCCGCCGCCCGGGTGTCGGGCGGCGGGTCGAGGATCGCGGGGCTGGGGTCCAGGGTGGCGGTGAGAAACTAGTTCCGCGACATGCCCGACGGCACGATCGGCAGCTCGCCCTCGCGGATCTCGGTGGCGTTCGTGATCCGCTTCGTGCCAGACTCGACCTCGTCCCAGTAGTGGCAGGCGACGAAGTGGCCCGGCCGAACCTCGGCCAGCGGCGGCTCGTCCGTGCGGCAGTTGTCCTCGGCGTACGGGCAGCGCGGGTTGAACCGGCAGCCGGACGGCGGGTTCACGGGGCTGGGCACGTCGCCGACCAGGATCATGCGCGAACGACGCTTCTCCAGCACCGGATCCGGAATCGGGATCGACGAGAGCAGCGCCCGCGTGTACGGGTGCAGCGGGTTGTCGAAGATCGTGTTCCGGTCTGTCAGCTCGACCATCTTGCCGACGTACATCACCGCCACGCGGTCCGAGATGTGGCGCACAACGGCCAGGTCGTGGGCGATGAACAGGTAGGTCAGGCCGAGCTTCTCCTGAAGCTCTTCCATCAGGTTGATGATCTGCGCCTGAATCGACACGTCGAGAGCCGAGATCGGCTCGTCCGCGACGATGAACTTCGGCTCCACCGCCAGCGCCCGCGCGATACCGATGCGCTGCCGCTGACCGCCGCTGAACTCGTGGGGGTAGCGGTTGGCGAAGTACGGGTTGAGCCCGACCGTTCGCAGCAGCTCCTGCACGCGCTCGGTCTTCTCGCGCCCCTTCGCCAGATTGTGGATCTCCAGCGGCTCGCCGATGATGCTGCCCACCGTCATACGGGGGTTCAGCGAGGCGTACGGATCCTGGAAGATCATCTGCAGCTCACGGCGCATCTTCCGCATATCGCCGCCACTGAGCTTCGTCAGGTCACGGCCGTTGAACTCGACCGTGCCGGCCGTCGGCTTGTAGAGCTGGAGGATCGCACGGCCC
Organism: Chloroflexota bacterium; assembly: GCA_020850535.1. Taxonomy (NCBI): domain Bacteria; kingdom Bacillati; phylum Chloroflexota; species Chloroflexota bacterium. The sequence goes on along the minus strand of JADZEM010000175.1, from coordinate 25,506 downwards.
GTCGTGGACTTGCCGCAGCCCGACTCGCCCACCAGGCCGAGCGTCTCGCCGTCTTTTATGTCGAACGAGATATCGTCAACGGCTTTAACCGCGCCGACCTGCCGCTGAAGGATGATTCCCTGCGTGATCGGGAAGTGCATCTTCAGGTTCTTGACGCTCAGCAGCGTCCGTGCGTCACTCTTCGAGCTGGCGGCGCCAGCCTGTGGCTCGATCGCCATCAGCCCTTTCCTCCAGTGACATCAACCCAGCATGCGATGGTGTGGCCCGGCTCGACCGGTTCGAGCGACGGGTTCTGCTCGACGCAGCGGTCTACCTTGTACGTGCAGCGCGGCACGAACGGGCAGCCGACCGGCGCGTCGATCAGGTCTGGCGGCAGACCCTCAATCGGGATCAGCTTCTCCTTGCGCGGCTCGTCGATGCGCGGGATCGAGCGCAGCAGGCCCAGCGTGTACGGATGCCGAGGCTTCGCAAACAGCTCCTCAGCCTTGCCCGACTCCACGATGTAGCCCGAGTACATGACGTTGATCTTGTCGGCCACACCGGCAACGACACCCAGGTCGTGCGTGATCATGATGACGGCCATGCCCAGGTCACGCCGCAGCTGCATGATCAGGTCGAGGATCTGCGCCTGGATCGTCACGTCGAGTGCCGTCGTCGGCTCGTCGGCGATCAGCAGCTTCGGGTCGCAGGAGAGCGCCATCGCGATCATCACGCGCTGACGCATACCACCCGAGAACTGGTGCGGGTAGTCGTCCACGCGCGACTTGGCGGCCGGGATGCCGACCATCTCCAGCAGCTCGATGGTCCGCTTGCGGGACTGGTCACGGCTCATGCCCTTGTGCAGCTCAAGGGCCTCGCCGATCTGCCGGCCGACCGTCAGCACCGGGTTGAGGGAGGTCATCGGATCCTGGAAGATCATCGCGATCTCGTTGCCGCGAACGCGCCTGATCCCTTCGTCGTTCAGCTTGAGCAGATCCTTGCCGTCGAAGATCACTTCGCCTTCGACGATCCGCCCAGGAGGCGTCGGGATGAGCCGCATCAGCGTCATGGCGCTGACGCTCTTCCCACAACCGGACTCGCCGACGAGGCCGAGCGCCTCGCCCTCGTTCAGGGTGAACGAGACACCGTTGACGGCCTTTACGATGCCGTCAGGCGTGTAAAACCACGTCTTGAGGTTCTTGACCTCGAGCAACGGTTTCTTGTCGACTGCCACCCCTAGACCCTCCTCGTTACGAGCATGCTCGTGATGTTGGGCCTGCCGAGACCCGGCCCGCCTGGGCTTGTGAACGCTAGGACCACCGCAGCACCGGCCTCCGTGCAGCGGTCGTCTCGTCAAGTCGTCCAACCGGCTGATCGTGCGGCGCGTCGTGGATCAGCTCAGGGCTGGTCTCGACCTCCTCGGCGATCTGCCGCATCACCTGGACGAACCGGTCAAGTGTGTCCTTGCTCTCCGCCTCCGTCGGCTCCACCATGATCGCTTCCTCGACGATCAAGGGGAAGTAGACCGTGGGCGGGTGAATGTTGAAATCGATCAAGCGCTTCGCAATGTCCAGTGTACGAACGCCCTGTTGCTTCTGCCGCCGGCCGGATGCCACAAACTCGTGCATGCAGATCCGGTCGAATGGCACATCATACAGGTCGTCGAGCTTCTTGCGAAGGTAATTGGCGTTCAGGACCGCCGCCTCGCCGATGTCGCGGATGCCCTGGTCGCCCTGGAGCGTGATGTAGGTCAGCGCGCGCACCATCACGCCGAAGTGGCCCCAGAAGCTCTTGAGCTTGCCGATGGATTCTGGCCGATCCCAGTCCAGGAACAGCTCACCGGCGCGGTCCCCGCTGGCACGCCGCGCCACGACCGGCTTCGGCAGGTACGGCTCCAGGAAGCCGCGCGCCACGACCGGGCCGCAGCCAGGGCCGCCGCCACCGTGCGGCGTGGAGAACGTCTTGTGGGTGTTGATGTGCAGCACGTCGAACCCGAGATCGGCCGGCTTGACGGCCCCGAGGATCGCGTTCAGGTTGGCCCCGTCGCCGTAGACCAGGCCGCCGGCGTCGTGGATCGCCTTCGTGACGTCGAGGATCTCCTGCTCGAACAGCCCGAGCGTGTTCGGGTTGGTCAGCATCAGGCCGACCGTCGTGTCGTCGGCCTCCTCCTTGATCCGCTTGAGATCCACATTGCCGTGCGCGTCGGTCGGGATCGAGACCGTCGTGTAGCCGCACATCGCCGCCGTTGCGGGATTCGTCCCGTGGGCCGAGTCGGGGATCAGCACCTTGGTGCGCTTCGTGTCGCCGCGCGCGCGGTGGTACGCCCGAATCAGCAGCATGCCGCACAGCTCGGCCTGCGCGCCGGCCGCCGGCTGCAACGTCACCGTCTCGAAGCCGCTGATCGCGCACAGGAGCTGCTGAAGCTCCAGCATCACCTGCAGTGCGCCCTGGACGGTCTCCTCGGGCTGGTACGGGTGCAGCCCCGCGAAGCCCGCCATGCGGGCCACGTCCTCGTTGACCTTCGGGTTGTACTTCATGGTGCACGACCCGAGCGGGTAGAACGCGTTGTCGATGGAGAAGTTGAGCGACGAGAGATGCGTGAAGTGGCGGACCACGTCCAGCTCGCCCAGCTCCGGCAGCTTCAGGTCGTCGCGGAGCAGCTCGGACGGGAGATCCAGCGTCGCGTCGGCGCAGGCGTCGGGAGCGGCCAGCAGGTGGCCGACCCGGCCGGGCCGGCTCAGCTCGGACAGCAACGGCTCGCTACGGTCGCGGCTCATCGCGCGCCTCCGATCTCGCGGAGACCCGAGACGAGTCGGTCGATCTCCTCGCTGGTCGTCATCTCAGTGGCGCACAGCACCAGGGCGTTCTCCAGGCCCGGGTACTCGCGCCCGAGCGCGTAGCCGCCGATGATGCCGCGCTTCGCCAGCTCGTGGCGCATCGTGTCGCCGTCGGCCGGACAGGTCACCGTGATCTCGTCGAAGAACGGGCCGTCGTTGACGACGCGGTAGCCGTCAACACGGCGGATCTGGTCCGCCACCGCGCGGGTCTGCTTGTGCGAGAGACCGGCCGCCTGCTTGAGGCCGGCCGGCCCCATCGCGGCGAGGTAGATCGTCGCGCCGAGCGCCAGCAGCGTCTGGCTGGTGCAGATGTTCGACGTGGCCTTCTCACGGCGAATGTGCTGCTCGCGAGCCTGGAGCGTCAGCACGAAGCCGCGCCGGCCGTCGTGGTCCGTCGTCTGGCCGACGATCCGCCCCGGCAGCTGGCGCAGGTGGGCCGTCTTGCAGGTCATGATGCCGACGCCCGGGCCGCCGTACTGAAGCGGCAAGCCGAGTCCCTGGCCCTCGCCGATGGCGATATCCGCGTCCCAGCCGCCCGGGGTCTTGAGCAGCCCCAGCGAGACCGGATCGCCCACCACGTAGACGACCAGCGCCCCAACCTCGCGGGCCTTCGCAACGATGGCCGCCAGATCGCGAATGGTCCCGAAGAAGTCCGGCTGCTGGATCACCACGCAGGCCGTCTCGCCGTCGATCTGCTCGACCACCGACTGCCGGTTGAGCTTGCCATCCTTGATGCCGACGTTCGTCGTCACCACCTCGATGCCGCGCCCGTCCAGGTAGGCCGCGACGACGGCGCGGTGCTCAGGGTGGACGGAGCCGTCCAGCACCACCCGGTCGCGGCGCGAGATCCGCAGCGCCATCAGCACCGCTTCGGCCGCCCCCGACGCCCCGTCGTAGACCGACGAGTTCGCCACGTCCATCTCGAACAGGTCGCAGACAAGGCTCTGGAACTCGAACGAGTACTGCAGCGTGCCCTGGCTGACCTCAGGCTGATACGGCGTGTACGAAGTGTAGAACTCAGACCGCCCCATCAGGTGGCTGACAACGCTCGGCGAGTAGTGGTTGTAGTAGCCAGCGCCCACAAAGCAGGCCAGTTGGCCGACCGGCTGGTTCTTCGCGGCCAGCGCCGACATCTTGGCGACCGTCTGGATCTCGGTCAGCGGCGGCGGCACATCCAGCTGGGGGAATCGCACGGAGGCCGGGATGTCCGCGAACAGATCGGCGACGGAGCCGACGCCGATCTGTTCGAGCATGGCCTGCCGCTCGTCTGCTGTCAGGGGAACGAACGCCATGGGGTGGTCTATCCTCGTTGAGCTACGACCGGCTCAGGCTACGATCCGGCGACCTGTTCGCCGTACTGCTGCGCCGTCATCAGAGTATCGATGTCAGCTGGATTGTCAGGCTTGACTTTGATCAGCCAGCCGCCCTCGTAGGGCGCGTCGTTGACCGTCTCGGGGCTGCCAGTCAGCGACCCGTTGACGGCTTCGACCACGCCGCTCACGGGCGCGTACAGGTCGGACGCCGTCTTGACGGACTCGATCACGCCAAACGACTTCATCGCCTCCACGCGGTCGCCGACCTTCGGCAACTCGACGTAGACGACGTCGCCCAGCTGATCCTGTGCGAAGGAGGTGATCCCGACGACGGCAACGTCGCCGTCCATCTTGACCCACTCGTGTTCTTCGGTATAGCGGCGATCTGTCGGGTCCACTCGGCGTCCTCCGGTCAGCTTCGCGACGTTGAGGGCGCCGCGATCTTTTTGGTCTTGTGGGGGTAGAAGGGGAGCGTGACGACCTTCGCCGGCACGGCCTTGCCGCGAATCTCGACGGCGATCGCCGTCCCTGGCTCGGAAAGGCGGAGCGGGACGTAGGCCATGCCGATCGGCGTCCCGAGGCTCGGAGAGACGTTGCCACTGGTCACCTGACCGACGGCTGCGTCGGCGTCGAGGATAGCGTACCCCTGCCGTGGGACGCCGCCAGCCGTCAGCTCGAAGGCGATCAGCTTGCGCTCGGGGCCAGCTTCGGCCACCCGCTCGAGCGCCGCCTTGCCGGACAGCTCACCCTTGGCCAGCTTGACCACCCGGCCCAGGCCCGCCTCGAACGGGTTGCAGCTTTCGTCGATCTCGTGCCCGTAGAGCGGCATGCCGGCCTCGAGCCGGAGGGTGTCGCGCGCGCCCAGCCCGCAGGCCATCGGCGTCACGCCGCCGCGCCCTTCCAGCAGCGTGTTCCAGGTGCTCGGGCCATCAGCCGCTGCCACGATCACCTCGAAGCCGTCCTCGCCCGTGTAGCCCGTGCGTGCGATCAGCCCCGGCTTGCCGTCCGCCGTCCCCGAGAGCGCGGCGTAGTACCGCAGCGTGCTCAGATCGACGTCTACGAGATCCTGGAGCAGTCGCTCCGACTCTGGCCCCTGGAAGCCGATCATCGCCGTCTCGGCGGTCGCGTCGTAGATCTTCGCGTCGAGGCCGGCCAGCGGCCCGTTCTGCTGGTTCTGCTCGATCCAGGCCAGCACCTTGAGCCGGTTGGAGGCGTTGACGACCAGGAGCATCTCAGCTCCCAGGTTGTAGGCGATGATGTCGTCCAGGATCTGGCCATCGCTGCCGCAGATCAGCGAGTACTGAGCGCGGCCAGGGGCCAGCCGGCTGGCATCGTTCGTGGTGAGCCACTGCACCAGCGCCATGGCGTCAGCGCCACGCACGTACAGCCGCCCCATGTGGGAGAGGTCGAACACGCCGACGCCCGCGCGGACGGCGAGATGCTCGGCACGGATGCCCGTCTTGTACTGGATGGGCATGTCCCAGCCGCCGAAATCGACCATGCGAGCAGCGGCGGCGTGGTGACAATCGTAGAGGGCTGTGCGGAGAAGCGCTCCGTCAGACGCGGCATCACCTGTCATAGTGCGGCATCGTAGGGGAAAGCAGCGGGGGTGTCAAGGTACGAGGAACGCGCGTCCGAAAAACGCTCAGGCCGCGCGTTGACGCTTCGTGACACGCTCCCGGATCTCTTCAAAGCGCTCGCGCGCGGCTATCACCCCGCGCAGGAAGACCCGGCGCGCCAGCGGCCGCCGGACTTGCTCCCAGGCCTTTGACGCCCGTGCCAGCTCCTCTGGGCCAGGCTCCTGCCCGCTGTACGCCCCGTGCACGTAGACCTCGGCAATCGGGCGGACCATCTTGCCAGTCCCAGGGTACCGGCCGTCCAGCCAGTCGGCATACTCGAACGGCGTCTGCGACGGCCGCCCTGCCAGCCCGGCCCAGGCCGCCAGCCGGCGGAACTGGCCGTACCATTGGGCATGCCAGGGCAGGGCGCGAAGGCCGCGCCGTAGGAGCGCCATCATGGCGTACCAGGCGGCCACCAGCAGCAGCCCGAGTCCGAGCACGACGCCGAGCCCGATGATCCACGGCGTGTCGTTGCGCTCGGGCGGCGGCGGGATGTAGTCGCCGAAGCCGTCGAAGAACGGATCATCCATGTACATATCGGGGCTCTCGCCCATATAGCTGCCGTCGGTGATCGGCAGGATGATCGAGGTCTGCTCGGTCGGGCGGAACGGCAGATCGCGGATGACGCTCGGCTCGAAGTTGATCCAGCCGAGGCGCGGGAAGAAGACTTCGACCCAGGCGTGCGCCTCGCTCTCAAAGATGATGAACGCGCCCTCGTCCTCGACGAAGGTGCCGGGCGCAAAGCCCGTCACCACGCGAGCGGGAATGTCGAGCGAGCGCAGCATCACCACCATCGAGGTGGACAGTGAGTCGGCGTACCCCGTCTGCACGTCGAAGAGGGTGTAGTCCACCCAGTCACGGTCGGTGGGCGGGGTCGGCACGCGCGTCTCATACGACATCTGCCGCAAGTACGCTTCGAGCGCGATCGCCTTGTCGTACGGTGTGGGAGCGCCGGCTGTGACCTCCTGCGCGAGCTGCTTCACCCGGTCCGGCACACTCGGCGGAAGCTGGAGGTACTTCTCGACGCCCTTCGGATACTGCTCGCCAGCCTGCCGCATCTGATCCTCGGACGCCACGGAGGCCGACGAGGTCACGGTGTACTGCTGGCCCTTGCGGAGCATGCTGGCGAGCCGCACCACGGCCGGGTCGTCCTGGTTCTCGCGCCACTCGACCAGCGTCGGCACGTCCACCTTCACGGGGTAATCCGACGCGAACACCAGATTCGACTGGTTCGCCAGGACCGTGATCCGCTGGGTGATCTCTTCGCGCGCCTCGGTGGCCCCGAACGGCGCCGGCAGCGGCTGGTCACCCTCGAAGCGGTCGCCGTAGACGTCGCCGCTGACCATGCCCTGCCCGGTGTAGACGGCGTAGCTCATCGTGCGCCAGTAGCGCGCGCGGGGCGCTTCGATCTTCAGCACCGGCCCCGAGCCAAGCTCGAAGTTGTCGCGGGGCTGCATCGTGTTGCCGAACGCGAGCCCGACCACGACGACAGGCGGCCCCTGGACGCCCCCGAACAGACGGTCCACGTGGCTCTGGCCGCGCTGCCAGACGTCGAGGAAGCGCGACCAGACCGGTTCCATCAGCTCGCTGGGCTGCTCGGCTGGCCCCTGACGCGCCAGGATCAGTACGAGGGCGATGGCGCCAGCACTCGTCATGACGACGTTGCGAACCACCTGCCCCTGCACCGCCAACCCGGAGGTCTGCCAGAACTGCTGCCGCCGCGACAGCTCCAAGCGCACCAGCAGCAGCAGCCCGAAGAAGAGCAGCAAGTAGAAGTGGTAGTTGAGCGTGCTGTAGCTGTAGGAGAGGTGGAGCAGGAGCAACGAGGCGCAGACCGAGACGGCCACCCCGCCACGGCCCTTGGCGAACACGAGCCAGGCGGCGCCGTAGCCCAGGATCATGCCCACAGTGGCCATCAGCAGCGCGAACATGACGTTGTCGCGGCTGTTGCCGCCGCTCATCGCCGTCTCGAACCAGGTGACCACGTGCCAGGCCAGCTCGTTGAGGCGACCCTCCCAGGTCGAGGCCGTCATGCGGCTGCCGAACCGTTCGACAATGGCCTCAACGGCGATGATGACGGCCAGCACATGGCTGGCGGCAGGCCGCAGTGCGCTCTTCGCGCCGACGATGCCGACGCCCATCAGCAGCCACGTCAGCGGGACCAGCAGGTCGAGGTTGTCCGCCCACTCGGCCTCGTACACCGAGTGGACGACACACCAGAGCACCGCCGCCAGGAGCAGGACGGAAAGCCAGCCTTCACGCGGTCCATAGCGTCCAGCCGAGGACATAGGTGCTACTCCTGAGCGCGGCGCGAGGGCCGCAGGGGCGGAAGAGACTCTGGCAGCGCCAGAAACGACGTTATGAAGGTGAGGACGAAACGGGCGGCTTGACGGAAGCCGACACTGGCATCATACCGCCGCGCCGCGGCCACCGAGAACCGGAGCGGCCAGGCACTTCTGAATGGACTCGCCGCGCTTGACGATGTAGGTCGGGATGCGCGCGCCGGCCAGCCCGCTGACTACCGGCACCGAGGACGAGACCCCGCGCGCATACGTGCTCGACTCGATCAGCACCACCTGGCTGTGCACGCCCCGAATCCACATCCCACGCAGCATCCCGATCCAGTCGTCGTCGCGCGAACCGGTGATGACGACGACCGTGTCTGTGCGGCTGAACCGCCGCTGCTCCGCGACGATCAACTCGGCGAGGGGCGCGTTGCGGGCCGGCCGCACGAACGCCAGCACTTCGAGGATCTTCAGATGCTGGCGCATGCCACGGTCTGGCGAGAGCATCAACCCGTGCGACACGAAGCCGACCGCCCGGTTCTCGTCCAGGAAGTGCTTGGAGAGCGTCGCGGCAATCGTGACCGCGTACTCCTCCACCGACTCGACACCCGAGCCGGCCATCGTCCGCTCGTCCAGGTCCAGCACGATCCAGATATCGGCAAACGGGTCAAGCTCGAACTCCTTGACCATGAGCTGCCGCTGGCGGGCCGTACTCTTCCAGTGGATGCGGTTGAAGGTATCGCCGGGCAGGTACTCGCGCACGCCGGACACGTTGGTTGTGGTGTGCAGCACCCGCTCACCCTGGAGCGCACCGCCGGTCAGGTCGCCATCGACGCGGCCGAACTGCGTCAGCGGCAGGGCCACCGGGTAGACGACCAGCGTGCTCACGCCGTCGATCTGGCGGCGCTGGCGGAAGATGCCGAACGGGTCGCCGCTCTGGGCGAAGACCGGCCCCAGTTGAAACACGCCCCGCTGGCGGCAGAGCGTGTGGACCGGCCGGACGAACCGACCGTACGGCCCCATCGACACCACGAAGCTGGCCGTGTGCTCCGGGTGCTGGCCCTGATCCTCGATCTCCAACCACAGCTTGGGGAGCCACGAGCGATTCTCGACGATGACCCGCTCGTCAAAGTACGACCCGACCTCGGCCCGCAACGCCCGCGTCTTGCGCTCGAAGTAGAGCGCACGCAGCCCGATGAAGCTGAGGGCGTAGGCGATGACCAGCAGAAAGGCCAGCGCCCAGGCCGCGTAGAACATCAGGTACCAGCCGCCGCCCAGCGCGACAAGTCCCGTGATGACGAGCAGCGCCAGAATGCCGACTGGCCGCCGCCGGATCTGCTCGATGTTCACCACCGCACCCCCCGCCTGCAGGCCGTCGGCTAAGCCGGGACGCGGCTGCCGGGCACGGGGACGTTCGCGGTGATCTCTTCGACGATCGAGGAGCCGGTGACGTCCTTGTACCGGGCGGAGGGCAGCACGATGACGCGGTGACTCATCACGGCGACGGTCAGCGCCTTCACGTCGTCTGGCTGCACGTAGGCGCGGCCACGCAGCAGCGCCAACGCCTGCGCCGCCCGCAGCAGCGAGAGCGACGCGCGCGGGCTGGCGCCGACGTAGACCTCGGGATGGTTGCGGGTCGCGTTCGCCAGATCCACGATGTACCGGCGGATCAGGTCGTCCACCGTCACATCGCGGACGGCCCGCTGCACGGTCAGCAGCTCGGCCTCGTTGGTGACCGGCTCCAGCGATTCAATCGGGTGCGCCCGCTGCTGCCGGTCGAGGACGAGCATCTCCTCGTCACGCTTCGGATAGCCGAGGCGGACGCGGAGCATGAATCGGTCCAGTTGCGACTCTGGCAGCGGGAACGTGCCTTCGTACTCGATGGGGTTCTGGGTCGCCAACACGATGAACGGCTTCGGCAGATCGTGCGTGGCGCCGTCAACCGTGATCTGCCCCTCTTCCATCGCTTCCAGGAGCGCGGCCTGCGTCTTCGGCGTGGCGCGGTTGATCTCGTCGGCGAGCACCACCTGCGCGACGACCGGGCCGGGCCGGAACTCGAACGCCTCGCTGTGCTGGTTGTAGATGGAGACGCCCGTGACGTCGCTGGGCAGAAGGTCCGGCGTGAACTGAATCCGCTTGAACGAACAGCCAAGCGACCGCGCAAGCGACTTGGCCATGACTGTCTTACCGACGCCGGGCACATCCTCAATCAGGACGTGACCCTGGCCGGCCAGCGCGACAATCGTTAACTCAAGCTCAGTACGCTTTCCAACGACGACCTTCTCAACATTTTCGAGGACTGCCTGCAGAACATCACTCGGACGCCGATCCATATCTCCTCGCTCAGCGCCCGTGGCATTTCTTGAACTTGCGTCCACTTCCACACGGGCAAGGGTCGTTTCGCCCAACCTTCTTGCCGGCCTTTACCGGCTGCTTACCATCCTCTTCGTCCTCGCGGTTGGTCGTCGTCGGTTGGGTCCGACGAACGGGCTCCAGCCGGGGAGCGATATGATAGATGGCGTAGACCACATCGTGTCGAATCGTCTCAAGCAAATCGTCGAACATCGACGCTGCTTCAACCTTGTACTCGACCAGAGGGTCACGCTGCCCGTATGCCCGAAGCCCGATGCCATCGCGCACGTCGTCGATGGCGGTCAGGTGATTGATCCAGTGGCGGTCGATGACGTTCAGCATCCACTGCTGTTCGAGCATCCGCATCAGACCGGGCGTGAACTGCGTCTCACGCGCCGTGTAAATCTCGACGGCCATCGTGCGGAGCCGTTCGATCAGCTCATCACGGCGGAAATCTTCCAACTCTTCGGCGCTCACTGTCTCCGCGAGCGGCAGCAGCTTTCGAAGCTCGGCCAGCAGGCCCTCGTGGTCCCAGTTGGCCGTATCCTCGTGGGGCAGGTAGGCGTCGATCAGCCCGTCCAGCTCCTCGACAACCCAGCTCTCGATCATCGGGCGCAGGTTCTCCTGGGTGAGCACCTGCTTGCGGTCGGCGTAGATGACCTCGCGCTGCTTGTTCATCACGTCGTCGTACTCGACGACGTGCTTCCGGATGTCGAAGTTGTACGCCTCGACCTTCGTCTGCGCGTTCTCGATGGCCTTGTTGACCCAGGAGTGCTCCAGCGGCACATCCTCTTCGAGGCCGAGCTTGTCCATCAGTCCGGCGATGGAGGAGCCGCCGAACCGCTTCATCAACTCATCTTCAAGCGAGACGAAGAAGCGCGACGAGCCGGGATCGCCCTGGCGGCCAGCCCGGCCGCGCAGCTGATTGTCGATGCGCCGCGCCTCGTGGCGCTCGGTGCCGAGGATGTGCAGGCCGCCGAGGCTCCGCACGACCTCGCGATCGCGCTGACAGATCTCGTTGGCCTCAGCGGTGGCGGCAGCGATCTGCTCGTGCGTCGCCGTCGTGCGGTCCACACCTTGCTTCCGCAACATGTCGTCCGCGAGACCGGCCGGGTTGCCGCCGAGCAGAATGTCCACGCCGCGCCCCGCCATATTCGTGGCGATGGTCACCGCGCTCGGACGGCCAGCCTGGGCGATGATGTTGGCCTCACGCTCGTGCTGCTTGGCGTTCAGCACGTCATGCTTGACGCCGGCCTCGACCAGCCGGTGCGACAGCAGCTCCGACTTCTCGATGGAGACGGTACCCACCAGGACCGGGCGGCCCGTCTCGTTCAGCTCGCGGATCTCGTTGACGACCGCCTTCAGCTTCGCGTCCTCGCTCTTGAACACGAAGTCCGAGTTGTCCTGCCGGATCATCGGGCGGTGCGTCGGGATCGGCACCACGTCCAGGTTGTAAATGCGGCGGAACTCGTCCAGCTCGGTCATCGCGGTGCCGGTCATACCGCCGAGCTTGCTGTAGAGGCGGAAGTAGTTCTGGAACGTGATCCGCGCCAGCGTGACGTTCTCGCGCTGAACGTGGACCCCTTCCTTGGCCTCGATCGCCTGGTGCAAGCCCTCGCTGTAGCGACGGCCGGGCATCATGCGGCCCGTGAACTCATCCACGATGACGATCTCGCCATCCTGCACGACGTAGTGATCGTCGCGCTGGAAGAGGAACTGCGCCTTCATGGCGTTTTCGAGGTAGTGGCTCAGCTCCATGTTCTCGGGGGCGTACAGGTTCTGCACCCCGAGCATGCGCTCGACCTTCTCGATGCCCTCTTCGGTGATCTGCAGCGAGCGGGTCCGCTGCTCGATGGTGAAATCATCCTCTTCGCGCAGGCGCGGCACGATCCGCGCGAACTGCGCGTAGTAGTCCGTCGCCTCTTCGGCCGGCCCCGAGATGATGAGCGGGGTCCGCGCCTCGTCGATGAGGATGTTGTCGACCTCATCCACGATGGCGTAGTGCAAGTCCCGCTGCACCATGTCTTCCTTGCGCCAGACCATATTGTCGCGCAGGTAGTCGAAGCCGAACTCGTTGTTGGTGCCGTAGGTGATGTCGGCGGCGTACGCCTCACGGCGGTGCTCGGCTGGCCGCAGCGCCATCATCGACGCCTCTTCGGCCTGGTACTCCGGGTCGTAGATGAACGCTGACTCGTGCTGGATGACGCCGATGGACATCCCCAGCGCGTGGTAGACCTGTCCCATCCACTGGGCGTCACGTCGGGCGAGGTAGTCGTTCGTGGTGACGAGATGCACGCCCTTGCCGGTCAGCGCGTTGAGGTAGACCGGCAACGTCGCGACGAGCGTCTTGCCTTCGCCCGTCTTCATCTCGGCGATCTTACCGCGATGGAGGATCGCACCGCCGATCATCTGCACGTCGTAGTGGCGCATCCCGATGACGCGCCGCGCCGCCTCGCGGACCGAGGCGAACGCCTCCGGCAGCAGGCTGTCAAGATCCTCGCCGGCCAGCAAGCGCCCGCGCAGCTCCGTCGTCTTGTCGCGCAGCTCGGCGTCTGTCAGATCCTGAAGCTCGGGCTCAAAGTCGTTGATCTCGTCGATCAACGGCTCAATCTTCTTGACCTCGCGTTCCCAGGGCCGGCCGCCTAGGAGCTTATTCACCCACCCGAGCATCGTCTGCCTCGCGCGTAACTTTCGTGCAGAGTATACCAGCGGCCTCCCGGATCACCGTGCTTTCCTGAAGCACACGAGAGCCGGGAGGCAATGTGTCCGCGCGGGGACAGCCAGCGACCGAGGCGGCGCTGGCCGTCAGGCCTGGACGCCGAACAGCGCTCCGACCGATCCACCCGTATGAATACGACTAATCGCCTCGCCCAGATGTAGGCCAATGGGCAGAATTCGCAGGCGAGACATCCGCTTGTGCGGATCGATACGGCAGGTGTCGGTCGTGACGAGCGTCGAGATCACGCTGTTCTCGATGCGCTGGATGGCCGGGCCAGACAGGACCGCGTGGGTGCAGGCGGCCAGCACCTCGCGCGCGCCCTCCTGCTTCACGATGGCGGCGGCATTGGTGATCGAGCCGGCCGTGTCGATCTCGTCATCCATGATGATGGCCGTCCGCCCGCGCACGTCGCCGATGATGCCCAATGACTCGCTGTTGCTGTCGTTGCCCAGGCGGCGCTTCTCGACAAACGCCACCGAGCCGCCGATCATGTTGGCGAAGTTGCGCGCCCGCTTGGCAAAACCGAGGTCCGCCGCGACCACCACCGGATCGATGATCTCCATGGCGCGGAAGTAGTCCGCCAGCGGGAACATCGCCGTCAGCTCGTCCACGGGGATGCGGAAGAAGCCCTGCACCTGCCCGGCGTGCAGATCCATCGTCAGGACGCGGTCGCAGCCGGCCACCTGGAGCAGCTCGGCCAGCAGGCGCGCCGTGATCGGTACGCGCGGCTGATCCTTCTTGTCGGAGCGTCCATAGGCGAAATACGGGATGACTGCCGTGATCCGGCTGGCAGAGGCCCGCTTGAGCGCGTCGAGCATGATGAGCAGCTCCATCACGCTCTTGTTGACGGGGGCACAGGTCGGCTGCACCACGAACACGTCGTGCTCGCGGACGTTCTGGTTGATCTTGACGAAGATGTTCTCGTTGGTGAACTCGAAGACTTCCGCTCGACCGAGGGGCACGCCCAGGTACGCACAGATGTCGCGCGCGAGCTGTGGGTGCGCATTGCCCGTGAAGATCGAAAGCTCGCCGTACAAGATCCCTCCCAAACCGAGGACGCCTACCGAAGACCGCGATGACCGCCAGACGGACCGAAGGATACCACCGGAACGCGGACTGTTCCCTCCCAAACTCGCAACGGAACGCCTGAGATTATGGCAACTGCTCTACACTGACGGGCGGCTGATGCAGGTGTAAACGACGGGTGACGACGCCGGTAACGCGCGGGCGCGGGATCCGGTCCCGGCTCGGACATGCGAACGCCCCTACCGTGGTGGTAGGGGCGTTGCTGAACACTCATGCGTGGGGGTGGAGACTCAGGAGCCGGTGGCAGTGCCGGGGATCAGCCTCGGCTTGGGTTGCGGAGCCGGCAAGTCCGACTCCGGACGCGGCTCCTGCGGGGCCGGCGGCACGTCGTTCGTGCTGACCGGCGAGCCTGGGTCATCGCTCCCGATGAAGACCCGCTCCAGGCGATCCCCCTCGATGGTCTCCTCCTGCACCAGCACGTTGGCGAGACGGTCCAGCACCTCGCGTTTCTCGTGGAGGATGCGCTGCGCTTCCAGGTACGCCTGGTCGATCAGCCGCCGGATCTCCTCGTCGATGGCCTCTGCAACCTTCTCCGAGTAGTTCTTCTGCTCGCCGATCTCGCGCCCGAGGAAGACCAGCTCTTCCTTGTGGCCAAGGGCCACGGGACCGAGCCGGTCGCTCATCCCGTACTCCTTGACCATCTTGCGCGCGATGTTCGTGGCGACCTCGATATCGTTCTCGGCGCCGGTGCTCATCTCGCCGAAGACCAGCTTCTCGGCGGCGTGCCCGCCCAGGGTGGCCGCGAGGCGATCCTCGAACTGGGACTTGGTCCAGAGGTAGCGGTCCTCGACCGGCAGGTAGCGGGTGTACCCGCCCATCATGCCGCGCGCGATGATCGAGATCTTGTGGACAGGATCGTGGTTCTTGAGGAAGCGCCCGACCACGGCGTGCCCACCCTCGTGGTACGCCGTGACCAGCTTCTCGCGCTCGGAGATGATGCGGCTGCGGCGCTCCGGCCCGGCGATAACGCGGTCGATAGCCTCTTCCATCTCCAGCATGCCGATGGTCTTCTTGTTGCGGCGCGCGGCCAGGATAGCGGCCTCGTTGATGAGGTTCGCGAGATCCGCGCCCGAGAAGCCCGGCGTCTGCTTCGCCAGCGTGTCCAGCCGAATCGACTTGTCGAGCGGCTTGCCCTTGGCGTGCACTTCGAGGATGGCGCGACGACCGTTGATGTCCGGCTGCGGCAGGACAACCTGGCGGTCGAAGCGGCCCGGCCGGAGCAGGGCGGGGTCCAGCACGTCCGGTCGGTTGGTGGCGGCGATCACGATCACGTTGGTGTTCGTGTCGAAGCCGTCCATCTCGACCAGGATCTGGTTGAGCGTCTGCTCGCGCTCGTCGTGGCTGCCGCCGAGTCCAGCGCCGCGCTGCCGGCCAACCGCGTCGATCTCGTCCACGAAGACGATGCAGGGGGCGTTGCGCTTCGCCTGGTCGAACAGGTCGCGCACGCGAGATGCGCCCACGCCGACGAACATCTCGACAAACTCGGAGCCCGAGATGCTGAAGAACGGCACGCCCGCCTCGCCGGCCACGGCCCGCGAGAGGAGCGTCTTGCCCGTCCCTGGCGGTCCGACGAGCAACACGCCCTTCGGGATGCGCGCGCCCAGCGCCGAGAACTTCTCGGGGTACTTGAGGAACTCGACAACCTCGGCCAACTCCTGCTTCGGCTCCTCGACGCCCGCGACATCCGCGAAGGTCACGGTCGGCTTGTTCCCCATGAACATCCGCGCCCGCGACTTCCCGAAGGAGAGCGCCTGGTTGTTGCTGCCCTGTGCCTGCCGCATCATGAACAGGAGGATCGCGCCGAAGAAGATCAGCGGAAGAAGATTTACCAGCAGACCCAGCCAGTTCGTGAACTGCGGCGGCTCGGTCGGCCGATAGTCGACCCGTCCCCACTCCTCTGGCGTCACACCGTACTTGGACATCACGTCAGGAACGGTGTCGTTGCGCTCCTTGCGAGAGGTGAACTTCCCGCGCCCGGGGATCTCGACGGTCAGCTTGTCCTCGGCCACGTCGATGCGCTTCACCTCGCCACGGCGAACGGCAGCCGCGACCTCGTTCAGCCCCATCTGCGTGTTGTCACGGTCCATGCCGCCAGGCTGGAACACCGTGAAGAAGAGCGCAATGATCGCTACCAGAATGATCAGGTAGACGAAGCTGTTGCGCAGCCACTTCGTATCCATTGAGGCCTCCAGCGCTCCCGCTGCCCGCTCCACCGCGGAGAGCCGCAGTGTAACGGCGGCTGCCCGGCGATTATAGCAGAGGTATTCCAGGCTACCTGTATTGATGACTGACTGCGCAGGCCGCCGATGGTTGCGCGCGGAGCGTCACGAATCGACCGCTGTCGGGGCGGGCTCGGCCGGCCCGGCGTACAGCTCCGGGCGGAGCACGCCGATGTACGGCAGGTTGCGGTACTTCTCGGCGAAATCGAGCCCATACCCGACCACAAATCGGTCTGGGATCGTGAACCCGACGTACTCGACCGGGGCCGACAGGTCGCGCGGACGATCCTTCACCAGCAGGCCGCAGACCCTGATGCTGGCGGGCCCGCGCGCCTCCAGCGAGCGCAGCAGGTAGTCCAGCGTCAGGCCGCTGTCGATGATGTCCTCGACCACCAGGATGTGCTGCCCTTCGACCGACTCTTCCAGGTCTTTCAGGATCCGCACGATGCCGCTCGACTTCGTGCTGGCCCCGTAGCTGGAGACGGCCATGAAGTCGATCTCCAGTGAGAGCTGGATCTGCCGGGCGAGGTCGACCAGGAAGACCACCGCGCCCTTGAGCACGCCGAGCAGGAGCAGCCGCTTGCCGTCGTAGTCGGCGGTGATCTGCGCCCCAAGCTCGGCGATCCGAGCGTTCAGGTCTGCCTCAGAGATCAGGATCTCGGCCATGTCCTGGTCTGGATGCCACTCCAGCGATGTCTCGGTCATCGTGGTCCCTCCACCAGATCGTCAGGTCGATTGGAAGTCGCGGTCGGAGCCACGAAGCGCAGATCGTTGCCGTGCCGTCGGACGACCAGCCCGGCCCCAAGCTCGGCGCGTGGCGGCCCCCAATCGTCGCCTACCAGCAGGGCACGCTCGACAGCCTCAAACCCGATTTCCCAGAACCCTGCCTGCACCGCGAAGTGCCGTACCAGCCGGCGTTGCAGGGCAGGATGTTGCCGTCCCCAGGTGTCGCGCGACACCGTGTGCACGGACGGATCGTCTGGGTCGGGGCGTGCGATGCGTCGCCAGGTCCGCGCTACCAGATCGTCAAGCCATCGCTCCTCGTCGCGCATGGTGATGGCCAGACGACTCAGCCCCCGACCGATAGCGGGATTGTAGGTGCGCAGGACCGGCAGGAGGTGGCTGCGCACGCGGTTCCGAAGGTACGCCGGGTTGGAGTTGGTCTCGTCGGTCAGGTAGCGGATGCCACGCGCCTCACAGTAGGCAACGGTCTCGGCTCGGTCGACTTCAGTCAGCGGTCGTACGAGGCACAAGGTTCGCCCAGGTGCATCCGACGACACCTCACCAAGGGCTGCGGGATCGAGCATCTCGCGATCCTGGATACCCCCCAACCCAGACGGACCACTCCCTCGAAGCAGGTGGAGCAGTACCGTCTCAACCACATCGTCGCGAGTGTGGCCGGTCGCGACGTCGGCTGGCCAGCCTGCTTGGGCGGCGATGGCGTCGCGGATCGCGCGGTAGCGGCCCAGCCGGGCAGCTTCCTCGATGCCGCGTCCTTCGGCCTGGGCTAACGCCGGCACATCAACCGTCAGCATCATCGCGCCCAGTCTGTAGCCATCGGCGACGGATCGCACGTACTCGGCGTCCTCGTGGGATGTCGGCCGCAACGAATGATCGACGTGCACCACCCTGAGACGACGGTGGGCATCTGGCAGCGCCGCGACGAGCGCATCCAACAGGCACAGCGAGTCCACGCCACCGGAGACCGCGACAACCAGCCGCCGTGTCTTCGAGAGCTTGAGTCGGTCCAGGGCCTGCCGTACGGACGTCCGGACCCGCGCCACGACGGGCGGATCGGGGTTGCTCGTCGCCTTCGTGTCTACGGCACTCATCTATCGGAACCGCGACCACCAGTCCGACTCGCCGCAGGCCGAGGCAAATCTGATCGTCTACCGGCCGAAGAGGCCATCGAGGAAGCGGAGCCACGCCGGCTTCTCGGGCGGCGTCATCGTCTGGGCCGGCTCGGGTGCGCGAACCGCCGGCTGGACCGCTGCCGCCGCGGCCCCCTGCGGCAGCACGATCTGCACCGCCGTATCCCCGGGCTTGACCAATCCAAGCTGCTCGCGCGCCACCCGCTCGATGCCAGCATCAGAGCGAGCCTCGTTCAGCTCCTTCTGCAGACGGAGGTTCTCCTCACGCAGGCGGCGCACGTCGGCGCGGATCATCTCCTCCTGGTGGGTCAGCACGTAGTTCTGATACCAACGGTCGCCAATCGAGTAGAAGCCATACACCACCACCGGCAGCAGGAACAGGGCGATCAGGCGTGGGCCAGTGCGCGTGTAGCGGAACAGGTTAGTCACGGCCGGCTGCCTCCGCGCGCTCGACGCGCCGCCAGATCGGTGGGTGGGTGTACAGCAACAGCTCTGCCCAACGGGGAGGACGCTCCTCCGCCAGATTCTGATCGGCCAGCCGCCGCATCGCCGACGCGAACGCCCGGCCCTCGCCCAGCAGGTGGAAGCCGTAGGTGTCGGCGCGCTCCTCAATGGCGCGGCTGACGGCGTTGACGAACGGCATCACGAGCAGACCATACACCGTGGCCCCGAGGATCAGCAGCGGATAGGCGGCGGGATCGCCCAGGTCGCTCGCGCCGAAGGCGCGCAGCAGCGGCTCGCCCACCAGCGCACCGAGCGCCAGCCCGAGCAGCATGCTCGCGACCTGGATCACCAGCAGCCAGATCACGTCACGGTGGACGTGGTGCCCCAGCTCGTGGGCCACGACCGCGCGGATCTCCAGGGCGGGAAAGGTCTCCAGCAGGGTGTCGGCCAGGACGACCCGTCGCGAGCGGCCAAACCCGATCACCGCCGCGTTCGCCTCATTGGTGCGGCGGCTGAAGTCCAGCCGGCTGATGCCGGCCACGGTCGTGCCAGCTTTCCGCACCAGCTCGTGAATCATCATCTCGACGCCCGGATCGTCGAGCGGGCGCGGCTTGAAGAAGATCGGCAGGATCACATAGGGCGCGACGAACGTCAGCGCGACGATGGCGACGACGGCTTCCAGCCAGAAGACCAGCCACCAGAGGCTCGGGAAGGCCCAGACCGTCGCGTAGAACAGGCTGCCGGCCACGGTAGCCAGCGCCAGCCCCAGCAGCCCGGCCTTCACCCGATCCAACAGCCAGCCGCCCACGCCCTGGGTGGAGAGTCCGTAGCGGCGCCCGAGGACGTGACTTCGATAGTACGAGAGCGGCAGCGGGATGACCAGCAGCGCCAGCGTCACCACGGCGACCTGGGCCGGCAGTCCGAGCCACACGGGCATCCCCTGATGCTCGGCCCACCACTGCCCTGTGAGACCGCTCTGCCAGAGCAGCCAGGGAGCCAGCAGCTCCAGCGCCGTCCCGACCAGGAACAATCGACGACGAATCCGGGCAAGCTCAGCGGCCTGGGCGCGGCGCGACGGCTGGGCGGCAGCCTCGGCAGCCACTGGCGTGCTCATCGCGCCCAGGAGAGGCCCGACATCGGATCGATGGCGGCATCGCGGGTGAGCTGGCGCGGCTCGGTCAGCGTGACGCCGTCAGCCGTCTTCGTGACGGTCAGCGTCCAGATCTCGAAGACGCCGCCCTGGCTCGACATGAACGCCACCGTCTTGCCATCTGGCGACCAGACCGGCGACCGCATGAACGGCAGCTTGTCGAAGGTCGCCTGGGTCGTCCCCTCAAGCGTCTGCACAGTCAGCGTCGGCTGCGTGCCGGGCCGCCCCATGTACGCCAGCATCGTGCCGTCCGGCGAGAACGAGGCGTCGAACGCGCCGTTGATCTGCGAGGAGAACTTCTCGTAGGTGCCCTTCGTGACGTCGAGCAGGTAGATCTGGCTCGGGGCGCGGTTGTCCGGCGCGGCGGTGATCGCCAGGTGCGCGCCGCTCGGCTCCCAGGAGATCGAGTCGGCCCAGAGGAGGCCCAGCGCCTCGCTGGTCAACTGGCGGCGGGTGTTGCCATCCTTGGTCGTGATCCAGACCTGGTTGAAGTTCGAGTTCTGGTCGCTGACGTAGGCCAGCCGGGAACCGTCTGGCGACCACGTTGGGCGCATCGCCCAGCTGTTATCCGCGAGCACGGCAGACTGGCTGCGCGTCAGGCGACGCGAGTTGGTGCCGTCTGACGCCATGATGAACAGGTCGGAAAAGTTGTTCGACCAGTAGACGTAGGCGACCTCGGAGCCGTCAGGCGAGAACTGCGGCTGGCTCCAGGTGCCGCCTGTGGAGAACTGGTGGCTGTTCCCGCGCTCCCAGATCCACAGGTTGCCGTCCCGCACGAACAGGATCCTGCCCGCCAGCGTCTCCGCCTGCTGCGCGGGGATCGCCTGCTGCGCCGCCGGCGGGATGCTGGCCGGATTCGGCGCAGCGACAGCGGCCGGCGGCTGCGCGGCACTCGCCATCGGCAGGGTCAGCGAGCCGCACCCACTGAGCGCGCTGACGGACAGGGCGACGGCGATGAGCAGCAGGCGCGGCGATGTCAGACGAGAGACGCGCATGAACGGGGTGCTCCCGGAGCGTGGACCAGGGATGACCATGAGTATGAGCGAGAGCCGCCCGCACGGTCGAGCAGCAACCCGTCTCAGGCCCGGCGCTACGGGCACTTTCCGAAACGATCCGGAGCGCGCCCCGGTTCCCTTGACGAAACGACGCCGCCTACGCAGTCGTGGAAACGGCCGGCCGGGCGGCGGGAGGACGGGCCGCCCCGACGATCTCCGCAATGTCCCTGATGCCCTGCTGCGTCAGGTAGTCCTCAAGCCCGTCGATGATCTCCGTCGCCGTGCGCGGGTTCACGAAGTTCGCCGTGCCGACCTGCACCGCCGATGCGCCGGCCAGGAGATACTGGAGCGCATCTTCCAGGCAGGTCACGCCACCGACGCCGACCACCGGGATCGTCACGATACTGGCGATCTGGTAGACCATCCGTACGATGACCGGTCGGACAGCCGGGCCGCTGAGCCCACCCGTCCGGTTGGCGAGATACGGCTTTCTGGCCTTCACGTCGATGACCATCCCGAGCAGCGTGTTGGCGACCGACAGGCAGTCCGCCCCGGCCTCCTCGACCGCCTGCGCGATCTCGACGATGTTCCCGACGTTCGGGGAGAGCTTGACCATCAGCGGCAGGCTGCTGACCGCCCGGCAGGCCCGCGTGACCGTCGCCGCCGACTTCGGGGTGTCCGCGAAGAGGCGGCCGCCGTCGGTCACGTTCGGGCAGGAGATGTTGACCTCCAGCCCGGCGATGCCCGGCACGCCGTCCAGCGTGCCCGCAAGCTGCTCGTACTCGGCCACGGACTCGCCGGAGATGTTGGCGATGACCGGTACGTGCCAGCGCGCCCAGATCGGGGCCTTCTCCTGAACCACCGCCCGCAGCCCGACGTTCTGCAACCCGATGGCGTTCAGCATGCCAGCCGGCGTCTCCGCGATGCGGGGCGTCGGGTTGCCGTCGCGCGGGCGGACCGTGATCCCCTTGGAGCAGATCGCGCCGAGCCGCTGGATATCCACCAGCGGCTGGTACTCAGTGCCCCAGCCGAAGGTGCCGGACGCCACCAGGACCGGGTTCGGCAGCTCCAGGCCATGCATATTGTTTGGCGCAAGGTTCACGCTCAGGCTCGGCTCGCAGCCAGTGGACTTGCTGCCGCTGGCGGCTGGCTGCTGGCCGTTGGTCACACGTCGATCAGGCACGGCTGCCCTCCCAGACCAGCGTGTCGGCGGGGAAGACCGGGCCGTCCCGGCAGACCCGCTGATACCCCTTGCGGGTCATCACCACACAGCCCAGGCAGACGCCCATCGCGCAGCCCATGTGCTGTTCCATCGAGAGCTGGACCGGCTTCTCGGAGCGCATCGCCCCGGCCACGCCGTACCTCGCCGGGCGGGTGATCCGGGCCACGGCTTCGAGCATCGGCGTCGGGCCGCAGGCGAACACGGCGTCGCACCAGTCCAGGTAGCGCGGCAGCAGCTCCGTCACGAACCCTTTGTGCCCGAGGGTGCCATCGTCGGTGGCGATGGCGTACTCTACGTCGGTCGGCAATTCGTCGGCCGGGAAGACGTAGTCCGCCGTGGCCGCCCCCACCATCAGCACGACCTCACAGCCCTTGCCGAGCGCCTCGACGGCCAGCGCGACCAGCGGCGCGACGCCGTAGCCGCCGCCAATCATCGCCAGCCGCCGAGCGCTCGGGTCGAGCGTGAACGGCTTCCCGAGCGGCCCGAGGACATCCAGCTCCGAATCGAGCGGGCTGCTGGCGATGATCGTGCTGCCCTCGCCGACGGCTCGGACCATCACCGAGATGCCGTCCGGCCGGATCTTGAAGATGCTCATCGGCCGGCGCAGGATCGGATCCCAACCCGGGCCGCAGCGGATATGGACAAACTGCCCAGGGCGGGCCGCTTTCGCCAGCCCCGGGCTCGCCAGATCGAGGACATGGGTCTCCGGCATGATCTGCTCGTTGGCCGTGACCGTCGCGCGGTGAAGATCCATCTGGCTCGCCTCAGCCAACCCGCTGCTCGGCGGGCTGCTCAGCGCCCGGCCGACCGGCCACGTACTCCGACAGTGGCCGAGCGTGCAGCTCGGCCCCCGCCCGCGTCGCCACCTCGACGGCCGCCCGGGCCGTGTCCAGCGAGGTGAAGCAGGGGATCCGCCGCTCGACGGCCGCTCGCCGAATCTGGAAGCCGTCCTTGAGCGGGCCGTGCCGGCCGCTGATGGTGTTGATGACCGCGCCGACCCACCCCTGCTCGACGGCGTCCATCACGTTCGGATGCCCCTCGCTGAGCCGCTTGGTGATCTGGCGGACCTCCAGCCCCAGCCCCTTGATCATCCGAGCCGTGCCCTCGGTCGCCAGCAGCGGGTGGCCGGCCTTCGCCAGCGCCCGGATCATCGGCAGGGCCTCCTCCTTGTCCTTGTCGGCCAGCGAGAGGAGGACCGGGGCCTGCTTCGGGATCATCGTGGCCGAGGCGATCAGCGCCTTCGCCATGGCGAGGTCGCCGTCCCAGTCGACGCCCATCACCTCGCCGGTCGACTTCATCTCGGGGCCGAGGTAGGTGTCCACCTGGGGCAGCTTCGACATCGAGAAGACCGGCGCCTTGACCGCCACCAGCCCGGTCTCGGGATGCAGCCCGCCAGACCAGCCCTGCTCGCGCAGGGTCTTGCCCAGCAGTACCCGCGTTGCCAGATCGACCATCGGCACGCCCGTCACCTTGCTGATGAACGGGATGGTGCGGCTGGAGCGCGGGTTCGCCTCGATGACGTACACCCTCTCCTGGAAGATGACGTACTGGACGTTGAACAGGCCTCGCACACCCAGGCCCAGCCCGAGCCGCCGGGTGTACTCGACGATGTCCGCCCGCTGCTCGTCGGTCAGGTTCGAGGCCGGGTAGATGGCGATGCTGTCGCCCGAGTGGACGCCTGCCCGCTCGACGTGCTCCATGATCCCGGGGATCAGCACGTCCTCGCCGTCACAGACGGCGTCGACCTCGACCTCGCGCCCCTCCAGGTACTTGTCGATCAGGATCGGTCGGTCCGACGAGATCTCGACGGCAGCCGCGAGGTAGCTCTTGAGGTCGATGTCGTTGTGGACGATCTCCATCGCCCAGCCGCCCAGCACGAACGAGGGCCGCACCAGGACCGGGTAGCCGACCAGGTTGGCGATCCGCAGCGCCTCGTCCTCGGCGCGGATGGCCGCGCCCGGCGGCTGCGGGATCTGCAGTCGGACCACCAGATCCTCGAAGAGCCGGCGGTCCTCGGCCAGGTCGACGCTCTGCGAGCCGCCGCCGAGCAGGCTTGCGCCGGCCCGGTGGAGCGGATCGGCCAGGTTCACCGCCGTCTGCCCGCCGAACTGGAAGACGACGGGCGTCTCCTTCGCCTCGGCGTACAGCGACTCGTTTTCGAGGATGTCGAGCACGCTCTCGGCGTCCAGCGGCTCGAAGTAAAGCCGCGACGAGGCGTCGAAGTCGGTGGAGACGGTCTCGGGGTTGCTGTTGATCAGGATGCTCTTGCAGCCGACCGACTCCAGCGCCGCCGCCGCCCGCACCGAGCAGTAGTCGAACTCGATGCCCTGGCCGATGCGGATCGGCCCCGAGCCCAGGATGGCCGCCTTCTGGCCTTCGAGCGGCTGCGCCTCGTTCTCCTGCTCGTAGGAGCCGTAAAAGTACGGCGTCACCGCCTCGAACTCGGCGGCGCAGGTGTCCACCATCTTGTAGACCGGTCGGAGACCCCAGGCCCGCCGCCGCGCCCGCACCTGCGAGATCGACTCGTCGGCCAGGGTGGCGATCTGGGCGTCGCCAAACCCGAGCCGCTTCGCCTGCCAGACCAGCGGCTTGGTCAGCGGCTCGCTCAGCAGCCGCTTCTCCATCTGCACCAGCTTTTCGAGCTTGTGGACGAAGAACGGGTCGATGCCAGATCGCGCCTGGATCTCGTCACGCGAGACGCCCCGCCGCAGGGCCGCCATCAGCGCCCACAGCCGAACGTCGTTCGGCGTCTCGATGAGCGGCCAGATCCGGTCCAGGCCGCCGGGGCCGGTCCAGGACGGGTCTTCCCAGAGGAAGGTGCGGCCCCGGAACTCCAGCGAGCGGATCGCCTTCTGGAGCGCACCCTCAAACGAGCGGTCGATGGCCATCACCTCGCCGGTCGCCTTCATCTGGGTGCCGAGCGCCCGGTCGCCGGTCCCGAACTTGTCGAACGGGAAGCGCGGGATCTTGACGACCAGGTAGTCCAGGGCCGGCTCGAAGGCGGCCGTGGTGCGCTTGGTGACGGCGTTCGCGATCTCGTCCAGCCGCTTGCCGATGGCGATCTTGGCCGAGACGCGGGCGATGGGGTAGCCCGTGGCCTTCGAGGCCAGCGCCGAGGACCGGCTGACGCGGGGGTTGACCTCGATCACGTAGTACTGGCGCGACCGCGGGTCCAGCGCGAACTGGACGTTGCAGCCGCCTCGGATGTCGAGCGCGCGGATGATCTTGATCGCCGCCGTCCGCAGCATCTGGTACTCGTAGTCGGAGAGCGTCTGGCTGGGGGCCACCACGATCGAGTCGCCCGTGTGGACGCCCATCGGGTCGATGTTCTCCATGTTGCAGACGACGATGCAGGTGTCGGCGGCGTCGCGGAGCACCTCGTACTCCAGCTCCTTCCAGCCGATCAGCGACTGCT
>JADZEM010000174.1 GCA_020850535.1 Chloroflexota bacterium | reverse complement strand
CCGTGGCGACGGTGGTGGCTACACCATCCCAACCCGTGGCGACGGCGGTGGTTACAGCATCCCGACCCGTGGTGACGGTGGCGGTTACAGCATCCCGACCCGTGGTGACGGTGGCGGTTACAGCATCCCGACCCGTGGCGACGGTGGTGGCTACACCATCCCAACCCGTGGCGACGGCGGTGGTTACAGCATCCCGACCCGTGGTGACGGTGGCGGTTACAGCATCCCGACCCGTGGTGACGGTGGCGGGTACACGATCCCGACCCGTGGCGACGGTGGTGGCTACACCATCCCGACCCGTGGCGATGGCGGTGGGTACGCGCAGCCGAGTGATGCTCTGGAGCCGGTCCGTGGCGACGGTGGCGGATACGCCAGCCCAGTCGTGCCGGCCGACCAGGGTGAGTACGAGCGCTGGTCCTGACGGTGACCGCCAGGGCGATGGCTGACGTCTTCTCTGATGCTGAGGCAGGAGAAGGCATGGTTCCAGCATTGCTGAAGTTCGTGCAGCGCGTCGATCGCGATGTGGGGACGGATCAGCGTCTGGGGAGCGACATGCCGGGGAGGGTGGGGAACCCGCTTCGGCGTATCGCTGGTTTTTGCGATGGGCCAGGCCTGACGATACTGTTACGGCGCCCATGTGCTTGTGACGGAAGAGTATCGCCGGGGAACAGGTCTGACATCGGTAGGTACAGGGGCCGAGGAAGGCTGACAGACAGGCGTTCGGGTCGCGCCCGAACGCTCAACAAAGGAGAACCATCCCGCCCGATCGCGAGCGAAGCACGTTTTCAGCCGCGCCATCGTTCTGATGTTCAGAGATGGCGCTCTGCGGACGCGATCATCGCCGAAAGGTGTTGGGAGGCCGGAGGCCGGGGGCTGTTCGGGCGTCGCGTGGGGGTCGCGACAGCGGAGTTGCCCCATGAAAAAGTCGCAGGGCATGGCCGAAAGCCTGTTCTGAGAAGGCTCGCCCGCAACGGCCGCTAGGCAACGTGGAGATCGGAGCGGAGGAGACATCGCGCATGGGCACCGACAAGGGCACCGACAACAACATGAACGAGCAGTTGATCGATCTCGAAGACGAGCGTCTGGACGATCAGCTTGGCATGCCGCGCATCCTGATCGACCTGGCAGACGGCAACCTGACCGACGACGAGGCGAACGACGTCGCGGACTGGTTGATGGCGTCTGCGGATGACGAGCCGCCAAGCTGGGTAGTGAACCGCGCGGTCCGGATTGCCGGTCAGGTCGTGGGAAAAGAGGCGCCGCGCCCGTCAATCTGGCGGCGGCTGGTCGCGGCGTTGGTCTACGACAATCGGCTGCAGCCGCGCGTCGCCGGCGCTCGTGCCGTCGCGATCGAGCATCCGCGCCTCATGTATCAGGCGGGCGGTGTCGAGATCGATCTTGAGGTGGGTCACAGCACCATCGCTGGCCGCCTGCGGATGCTCGGGCAGGTCACGGCCAGCGAGCCGGACCTGACGCGGGCCTGGGTCATCGCTGAAGGCCCATCCGGCCGCCTCGAGACCGAGGTTGACGATCTCGGGCAGTTCGCGCTGGACGGGCTGGTATCGGGCATCCACCGGATGGAGATCGGCCTGGCCTACGAGCTGATCGAGATCCCCTCGGTGCAGATCTAGCCGGAGGCTGCCGGCGAGCGAGCGAGGCGTCCATCCTCGGCTGTACGCACGTCTTGTTACAGCACGGGGATGGACAGCCATGCCCTCCGGCGAGTAGCATACGCATCACGGCGTACGTGACCACTGATTCATGCACGTAATGCACGCGGTGCGTGCCCGGAGGCGACGCCATCATCGGGGCGACTTCCGATCACGGGTCACCGGATCGGCGCGAAAACAGCTCGGGACCAGGCCATCTCGGGCGTGCTGAGACGCTTGCGCGGCACGGCCTGGTGGCTGCATGCCTGCGCGGAGACCAGGACGCCTGGGAAGCGCTCGTCCGGATCCATGCGAATCTCGTGTATGCGGTGATCCGCCGTTGCGGGATCACGGGTGACGAGGCCACCGACCTCTTCCAGGAGGTCTGGGTCGCGGCCTGGGACGGCCTTGCGAGCCTGCGCGACGAGCGGGTGCTGGCCGGCTGGCTGGCGACGATCGCCGCTCGGCAGGCGCGCCGGGCGCTGCGGAAGCGCATTCAGAGCATCGTGGACGACGGCGAGCGCTTCGAGACCGAGGCGATGGTCGCCCCCGACCCTGACCCGACGCCTGACGTGCGTGCCATAGAGGGCGAGCAGAGCGCGGCGATCCGTGAGGCGGTGTCGTCGCTGTCCGAGCGGGATCGGAAGATCGTCTACGCGTTCTTCTACGATCCGACCGCGCCATCCTACGCCCAGATCGCCGAGCAGCTGGGCGTCTCGCCGGAGACGGTCGGGCCGCTGCGGACGCGCTGCCTACGTCGCCTGCGCGCGGCGTTGGACAGCCAGCCGTCCTTCCGCGACCCGTCCGTCTAGCACGAGGTCGTTTTAGCACGAGGTCGTTCGCGCGCCGCGGCCCTCAGAGCGTGGCGTGTCCGTCGGCCGTATCGGGCCATATCGGGACTGCTACGGGCCTCCGCGTGCCCGCAGATCCAGGTAGAGCAGCGCCGTGATGATCAGCGTGAGCGGCCAGAGGACGACCGTCTCGACAATCGCGAGTCCGATCTCGATGATCCAGGACACTTGATGTGCTGGCTCGGCTGCGAGCCAATCCGTCAAACCCCGAACCTCGCTGCCTCTCCAGCTGCCTATCAACCACAGTGATGTCAGCAGAGCAATTCCCGCAAGCGCAATCCGCAATCCCAGGCAGCGCCACCATCAGTTCGCACAGCAGGATGCGCCAGCGGTGTCCCTCGGCCAACCTCCAGGAGCGGCGCAGCGCTGCCACCGGGCCGCGTCCTTCGAGCACGACGGCCTGCGTGACGAATGCCAACCCGAGGAACACGTACGGGAGTGCCAGGATGCCGACGCAGGTCACGAACAGGCCGATGCCCAGCGCATCCACCAGCCGTAC
Source organism: Chloroflexota bacterium (assembly GCA_020850535.1). Lineage (NCBI taxonomy): Bacteria > Bacillati > Chloroflexota > Chloroflexota bacterium. Next base: position 79,152 of record JADZEM010000174.1, on the reverse strand, counting down.
TCCTGTGTACGAAGCGTGCGCACAAGGATACGCGACATCAAGCGGCGTTGGCGTTGACGGCGGGCACTCCCGGTCGGCGACAGGCCGTCATCTCATACAAAACTTGCAAGCTTCCCTGGGGATCTGCCGTCAGTCACACGGTTCGAACTGTCCACCCCCAGGCCCGTACACGAGTGGGCGGCGAGCGGTGAGGGGCGCACCCGGTGGTCGGGGGTACATCCGGGGGTGACGGGCGATCCCCGCCGCACCGAGTTGTCTCAGTTTGCCGGCCCCGCTGCGTTGTGTTCTCTGGCGGCATGCTCCTGCTGGCCGAAACGCTGCACGGCGGCATCCGGACGGCGCACACTCTACTGGTGAGCGGCGCTCGTGGCTCGCGCCGAGACAGCCGAGACATTGGGGGAGGCGCATGACCTACGACACCCACTGTTGCATCGTCGGCGGCGGGCCGGCCGGCATGATCCTCGCGCTGCTGCTCGGGCGGGCCGGCATCCCGACGACCCTCCTCGAAGAGCACCAGGACTTCGAGCGCGACTTTCGCGGCGACACCGTCCACCCCTCGACCATGGAGCTGATGGACACCCTCGGGCTGGCCGAGCGCGTGCTGGAGCTGCCGCACGCCAAGGTGCGCCACCTCAACTTCGACGGCCCCAACGGCACGCTGGAGCTGGCGGACCTCAGCCGGCTGCCCACAAAGTTCCCATACATCACCATGATGCCGCAGGCTCGCTTCCTGGACTTCCTGGCCGGTGAGCTGGCAAAGCTGCCCTCAGTGCGGCTGGTGATGGGCGCGAGCGTCCACGGGCTGCTCTGGGATGACCCGTGGGGCCGGAGCGGGCTGGCGGACCGCACACCAGACCGTGCCGGCGCTGCGTCCGACCGTGACGGCTCGGCCCCAGACGGCGCGACAGGCGCCGCCCCGACATCCGAGAAGGCCGCAGCCCCGACATCCGAGAAGGCCGCCGCTGCCGCCGAGGGCCACGGCGCGCTGCCGGACGACGCCACAGTGCGCGGCGTCCACTACCGCACCCGTGACGGCGAGCACGATCTCCGCGCGCCGCTGACCATCGCCGCTGACGGCCGCTTCTCGCGGATCCGGCGGCTGGGCGGCTTCGAGCTGCTGAGCAGCGCGCCGCCGATGGACGTGATCTGGTTCCGCCTGCCGCGCGACGCCGACGAGCCAGAGGAGGCCCGGGGGACGATCGGGCACGGCCACATGATGGTGCAGCTCAACCGGGGCGATGCGTGGCAGATCGCCTTCATCATCCCGAAGGGCGGCTTCAAGGACGTGCGCGCAGCCGGGCTGCCGGAGTTCCGCGCCTCCATCGCCGAGATGGCCCCCGATCTGGTGGATCGCCTGGACACACTCAAGGACTGGCGGCAGGTGACCTTGCTGTCGGTCGAGGCCGGACGGGTGCGCCGCTGGTACCGGCCGGGCCTGCTGTTGATCGGCGACGCCGCGCACATCATGTCGCCCGTCGGCGGCGTCGGCATCAACTACGCCATCCAGGACTCGGTCGTGGCGGCCAACGTGCTGACGATGCCGCTGCAGCAGGGGCAGTTGCGCCTGAGCCACCTGGCGGCCGTCCAGCGCCAGCGCGAGCTGCCCGTCCGGATCATTCAGGGATTCCAGCGGTTGGCGCAGGAGCGCATCGTCCGCCAGGCGCTCCGCTCCGACGCGCCCGTCATGTCGCCGCCGCCGGTCATGCGGGTGCCCATCCTGCGCGACCTGATCCCGCGCATGATCGCCCTGGGCGTCTGGCCGGTCCACCTGAAGGCGTGAGATCCTGCCGTCACGGCAGCAGCCCCAGGGTCGGCAAGCGCTGGGGCCGCCGTGGGAGGCAACGCATGGATCCCTTTTCGCGGACGACGCTCGGCCAGACGTCCGTTTCGGTGACTCGGCTTGGCCTGGGGACGGGCGCGCTGGCCGGCACCCGTCGCCCGGTGCCGGCCCAGACGGCGGAGACGGTGCTCCGACACGCCCATACGCGCGGCATCGGCCTGTTCGACACCGCGCCACTGTACGGCCATGGGCAGGCCGAGTGGCGGGCGGGCAAGGTACTCCGAACCGTCCCGCGAGAGAGCTTCACGCTGGCGACGAAGGTCGGGCGGCTGCTCGCGCCCTACGAGACGCCCGGCGCAAACCAGGACTACCGCGATCTCCCGCGCGATTCGGGACTTGACGCACGTGGCTGGGTCTTCGACTTCTCCTACGACGGCGTCATGCGCTCCGTCGAGGAGAGCCTGAGGCGGCTCGGTCTGGACCGCGTGGATATCCTCCACGTCCACGATCCGGATGCCCACGGCGACGCGGCCCTGGCCGGCGCGTTCAAGGCGCTGAACCGGCTCCGCTCTGACGGCACGATTGGTGCGGTGGGCGCAGGGATGAATCAGGCAGAGATGCTCGTGCGATTCGCGCAGGAGACGGACCCCGACTGCTTCCTGCTGGCCGGGCGGTACACCCTGCTCGATCAGGCCGGGCTGGCCGCGTTGCTGCCGCTCTGCGAGGCGCGTGGCATCGGGATCATCCTGGGCGGCGTGTTCAACTCGGGCATCATCGGCAACCTCGACAACCCGGCCCGCGCCACGTTCAACTACCTGCCGGCCGAGGCGCACTGGCTGGAGAAGGCGCGGCGCATCCGGGCGATCTGCGCCGAGTTCGACGTGCCGATCCAGGCGGCGGCCTTACAGTTCCCCTTCGGGCATCCGGCCATCGCCGCCGTGCTGACCGGCGCGGAAACCACCGCCGAGCTTGACGAGAACGCGGCCAACATGCAGCGGCCGATTCCCTCAGGGTTGTGGCACGCACTCAAATCAGCAAATCTGCTGCATCCGGAGGCCCCTGTTCCAGCGTAGAGTAGAACATGACGTTTGAAGACGAGCGGTCCGCGTCTTCATCTCGGCAGCGCGGCCGGGGCGAGCTTCCTTGCGAGGCGTCGGCGCGGCATCATCGCGGCAGCCGTGGGCGCGCTGTTCGTGTGTCCCGGCTGGGCCGGGCCGCTCGTGCGTTGACGAAATACTGGACACCGTTGACATGACACGGGTACACCGTCCCCATGCCGGGGCCGGCCCGTTCTTTCAAACATGCTTGCGCTGCGCCTTCGAGCAGGAGAGTCGGCAATGGTGAACAACGCTGCTATACTGACGGCGTCTGTGCAGACTGTCGGCGGCCTGCGTCGATGGTCCGTTCCGGGGTTCGTTCACGGATCGCACACCTCATGAGGCTACTGCTCGTCGTGCTCCTCGTCGGCAGCCTGCTGCAGCTTGCACAGGCTCCCGTCACGGCGGCCCCGGCCCAGCAGACTCCCGCCGCCCAGATGACCGTCAGGGCCGGCTTCGACGGCTTTGGCAAGGCGAACGGCTGGCTGCCGATCGAGGTCGAGGTCCGCAACGACGGCCCCGACATCGACGGCGAGATCCAGATCGTCATCACCGACACCAGCGGCAGCCGCAGCACCTACATGCGTGCGCCGGTGGTCTACAGCGCCCCGGCCGTGCTGCCTCGCCGCTCGCATAAGCGCATCCTGATGGAAGGCGAGATGCGCGTCGCCGGGCAGAAGATCCAGGCGCGGCTGCTGGAGAAGGGCAACGTCATCGCCGAGCAGGACGTGCCGCTCACGCGGGTGCCGGCCGGCGACCTGCTCTGTGGCGTGCTCTCGCGGAGCGGCCCCGCGTTCGACTTCCTGCCGACGCTGGAGCTGCCGGCCCCGCTGCGCCGCGCGCGGATCGCCCACATCGAGGTTGAGGATCTGCCGACGCGTCCGCAGGTGCTGGCCTCGCTCGACTGTCTGATCTTCGACAACATCACCACCACGGCCATGCTGGACAGCCAGAAGGCGGCCCTGACCTCCTGGGTCTACAGCGGCGGCCTGATGGTGGTGATCGGCGGCTCGTCCTGGCAGCGAACGCTCAGCGCGTTGCCGGCCGATCTGCTGCCCGTCAAGGCCACGGGCCTCGTCAGCCTGGACAGCCTGGACAGCCTGACCGACATCGGCGGCGAGCCGATCAAGGATCAGGGGCCGTGGCTGGTCTCGCAGGCGACGCTGGCGGATGGCAACACGGTGGTCGAGCAGGACGGCGTGCCCCTGATCTCGGCGTCGCGCCGAGGGAACGGCACGGTCCTGTACATGGCGATGGACCCGACCGCCGAGCCGCTCCGCAGCTGGGCCGGCACGCCGCGCCTCTGGCGGTACGTCCTGGCGCACGGCTCGGCCACGGTGGGCGTCGGCACGACGGGCACCAGTCCGTTTTCCGGGTGGGGCCGCTACCCGCGCAACGCGATGGTCGACGTCTCGATGCTGAACGGCCCGACCCCTGGCCTGATGATGCTGGCGCTGGCGCTGTTCGCGCTGATCGTCGGCCCGCTCAACTACATCTTCCTGGCACGGTTCGGTCGGCCGGGCTGGTCCGTGGTCACGATCCCCCTGCTGACCGGGCTGGCTGCCGTGGGGACGTTCACCCTGGCGAGCGCCTACCGCGACAGCGACGTGATCGTGAACAAGGTCAGCATCGTGCGGGGGTATCCGGACGCGCCCGCCTACGGCCGGACCTACGTCAGCGTGCTGTCGCGCAAGCAGACGACCCTCGCGATCCGCAGCGGCGAGGCGTCGCTGATGAACAGCCTCTACTTCCCCTTCCCGCGCGATCCCGCGCCGGACGCCCAGCCGTGGACGCTGAAGATCGTGGAGGGGATGTCGCCGGCGATTGACGAGTTCCCGCTCCAGGCTGGCGCGCTCGGGACGCTCCAGGTGGACAGCCAGGTCAATCTGCCGGGCCAACTGGAGACGGATCTGCGGGTCGATGGCCGGCAGATCGTCGGGGCGATCACCAACCGACTCGACTCGACGCTCTACGACGCGGCGCTGATCGTGGATTATCAGGTGCTGCGGCTTGGCGACCTGCGGAAGGGCGAGACCCGCGAGGTCTCGATGACCCTGACCGGGAACGCCCTGGCCGGCTTCGGGCCGCCGAACTCGTTCGCCAACCAGCTGTACCCGGCGTCGAGCGCGTCTGGCCGCCGGGTGGCCGAGGGCGCCCGCCGGGATATCCTGGAGTCGGCGTTTGGCACCGGCTTCAACGCCCAGCGGTTCGACCTTGTCGGGCCGACGCTGCTCGGGTGGATCGACACCCCGGCCGCGCCGCTGGAGATCGTGGACGCCCGCCCGGCGACGCTGGAGACGACGCTGCTCGTCTCGTCATTGCCGCTGACGCTGCCGAAGGGCTTCGAGGGGGAGCTGCCGCCGCAGGTGATCCAGCGCCGCCAGCTTGGCACCGCCACGCTGAACCGCCAGCAGTCCGGCAGCTACGACCTGGCGAGCGGCGAGTCCATCGCCTTCCAGTTCAGCCTGCCGAGCGGCTCGGCGAAGATGCTGCTTGACGGCCTCTACGTCAACATCGACGGTCGGCTGCGGGGCTTCCCGGGCGCGCCGCCGGTGCTGGGCGAGGTCTCTCTCTACAACTGGCAAAAGTCGGAGTGGGAAGACCGCGTCGTCGGGTTCGGGCGCAACCTCGTGCGCGACGTGACGCCCTACGTCTCGGCGGCTGGCGACATCCGCGTGCGGTACACCTTCAAGCCGCCGCCAGACACGTCGGCCACCGGCGTCAGCTTCTCCCGCTTTGACGTCACCGCGTCCGGGGTGATGCGCTAGCGCGCCGTTCCCCGCCGTCCCCCCCTGCGAAGGAGTCCCGTCCCGTGGCGTTGATCGAGCTGGACCATCTCACCGTCGAGCAGGGCGGCCGCCGCGCGCTCGACGACGTCACGCTGAGCGTGGACGAGGGGGCGGGCCTGGGGCTGGTGGGGCCGAACGGCTCCGGCAAGAGCACGCTGCTGCGGGCGCTAGCCGGGCTGGTTCGTCCGACCGCTGGCCGCGTCGTCGTCGGCGGGGCGAGCACCACCCGCGACGTGACCGCCGTCCGCCGGCAGGTGGGGTACGTCCCGGAACAGTTTGGCGTCTACCCGCGTCTCTCCATCAGCCAGTACCTGGAGTTCTTCGCGCAGGCGAGCGGCGTCTCGGCCTGGGAGCGCAAGAACACGGTGGACACGATGCTGCGGGTGGTCGACCTCTACGATCGGCGCCAGGAAGAGGCGGCAGCGCTCTCGCGCGGCTCGCGCCGGCGGTTGGCGCTGGCCCGTGCCCTGCTCCACAACCCGCCGATCCTGCTGCTGGACGATCCGCTCGGCGGGTTGGACGGCCGGGGCCGGCTGGAGCTGGTCGAGGTGCTGAAGGAAGTGCGCGGCATGGGCATCACGTTGCTGGTCGCGACGCACCTGCTGGCTGACCTTGCCCAGGTCTGTGACTCGATTGCCGTGCTGCGCGACGGGCGGCTCTCGGGGGTGATCCCGCTGGCCGCCGCGCTGGCCGGCGACGGCCCGGCCCGCCGCAAGGTGCAGCTCGAGGCGGTCGGGGAGCGCGAGCAACTGGCGGCCCTGCTGGTGCAGCAGCCCGGCGTCTTCGACGTGACGGAGCAGGGCGTTGGTATCTCGTTCGTCTACGAGGGCGACCGCGAGGGGCTGGCCGCCGTGCTCGGCAAGCTGGTGGATGGCGGCGCACGGGTGACGCGCTTCGGCCCCGGCCCGGACGGCCTCGACGAGCTGTCGGCCTCGCTGGCCGAGGGAACGAACGCGGGCGGTCAACTTTCCGCATGAATCGATGTGCCTGCGCGTCCCGGTCCGCCAGAAGGCCCTCACCCCCCGGCCCCCTCTCCCTGTGCGCGGGAGAGGGGGAGCAACGCGAGCTTCGTGTGTCTCCCCCTCTCCCGCGCACAGGGAGAGGGGGCCGGGGGGTGAGGGCCTCCTCCGGGGGCCGGGGGGTGAGGGCCTCCTCCGGGGACCGGGGGGTGAGGGCCTCTTGAGCCTTCGGTCTTCCGTCTTTCCTTATGTTCGCCTCATCGGCCATGCGTACACTTCCATGACCGACTGGCGACGTGCCGTGCCTCCGCTCTGTCCCCCGGGAGTCTCGCCGTGACCTGGTCCGCCATAGTCTCCAAGGAGTTGTCGTCCCGCCTCCAGGGCAAGCTCTCGTATGTCGTGCTGACCCTGATGGTCGTGACCTTCACCGCGCTGGTGCTCGGCTCGTTCTGGGCCGTGGTGCTGAGCGTCCCGACGGTGGTGCCGGTCATCGGGTCGAGCGCGCCGGGCACGGGCGCGGTGTCGCTGACGAGCCTTGTCGGGGCCTACCGGGGCATCTTCCTGTTCTTCGCGATGGCGTTCTGCCTGCTGGCCTCGGTGGCCGTGGTTGCACCAGCCGTCGCCGCGACCTCGATCAGCGGCGAGCGCGAAGAGGGCGCCTTTGACCTGCTGCTCTCGACCGGGCTGGCGAGCCGCTCGATTGTGTTCGGCAAGCTGGTCGCCTCAGTGGTGTTCGTGCTGCTGGTAGCGCTGACGGCGCTGCCCGGCTTCGCGATGGCCTGGATGTTCGGGGGCGTCGGCGTGGCGGACGTGGCGCTGACGCTGGTGCTGATGTTCGCCTCCATCTGCCTGTTTGCGTCCATCGGCGTGTTCTGCTCGGCGCTCGGGCGGACCTCGGCGGTGGCAGCGTTGTACGCCTACGGCTTCGTCTTCCTGCTTGGCATGGGCACCATGGCGATCTACTTTGTGGGTGCGGCGAATCAAGTTGAGGGCTGGGTCCGCTGGGTGCTGGCGCTCAATCCGTGGCTCACGCTGATGGCCGTCCCCGAGCAGTTGAGCGGTCAGGTGGCCCAGATCCTCCCGATCGCCTACCGCCCGATCGTCGACGGCACGGCGCAGCAGGATCTGTTCGGCATCCGTGGGCTGCGCTATCCGCGCTGGGCGCTGACGCTGGTGCTCTACACCGGGCTGACGGGCATCTTCCTCGTCGCAAGCAGTGTGGCCGTCGATCCATGCCACCGCCTGCGCGAGCATCGCTGGGCACGCGTACTCTTCGGTCGGGGGGCCTGATGGCTACCAGGAATGCAGGCGGCGGCGCACGCTCCGGTCGGGGCGCTGCCGAGCGCACAGAGCTGTACGAGCGGCTGGCCCTCGTCGGGCGGATGGTCAGGTTCCAGGCGATTGTGACCTGGGGGGTGCGGCTGATCCTGGCCGGCCTGATCGTCAACACGCTCTGGCTGGCCGGCGCGCGCTTCTTCCCGTACACGGTCCCGACCACGATCCTGCCGGCGATCCCGTTGGCGCTGGCGGCGCTTGGCGCGCTGGTGCTGCTGTTCTGGCGGCCAGATGCCGCGAAGGTCGCGCTGATGACGGATCGGCGGCTGGGGCTGCGCGAGCGGATCACGACGGCGGTGGAGCTGGAGCGGCGGAAGCCGGACCCGGAGTCGCCGCCCTCCCAGAGCGCCCTGGTCATGGCCGATCTCCAGCTCTCGGATGCGGTCACCCACCTCCGACAGGTCGAGCCGCTGGAGGCGTTCCCGATCCGCCTGCACCTGCGCGAGGTCAGTGGTGCGCTGCTGGCCGTGCTGCTGGTGGTCGGGCTGGTCGTCTGGCCGAACCCGATGCAGCAGACGGTCCGCCAGCGGGAGCAAGTCGCGCAGACGGTGCGCCAGGAGGCCGAGCGGCTGAACCGCGCGGCGGACCAGATCGCTGCTGCCAACATCGACAACAACGAGGAGCTGCGGCAGATCGAGCAGGCGCTCCGGGACGCTGCCAAGGCGTTGGAGCAGCGCTCGGCCAGCAGCGAAGAGGCGATGGCAGCCCTGGCCGCGTTGGAGCAGCGGCTCCAGGCGTTGCGCGCGCAGGGCGGCGAAGAGATGCAGGATGCGCTGGCGGCCCTGGCCGGCTCGATGGCGCAGGATCCGCGCACGCGAGACGCCGCCAGCAGCATGGCGCGCGGCGACTACAAGCAGGCCGCCGAGCAGATGCGGCAGGTGGCCCAGAACATGGACCAGATGTCGCAGCAGGACCGGCAGCGGATGGCCCGCTCAATGCGGCAGGCAGCGCAGCGCTCCCAGCGGGCGAACCCGCAGATGAGCCAGGGCCTGCAACAGGCCGCCAACGGCATGGAGCAGGGCGACAGCCAGCAGGCCCAGGAAGGGATGAATCAGGCGTCGGACGCCCTGGAGCAGGCCTCCGGGAACCTGCGCGCCAGCAGCGAGCGCGAGCGCGCGATGGCGCAGATGCAGCAAAGCCGCAGCCAGATCGGGCGGTCGTCGCAGCAGGGCAGCCAGCAGGCGCGCAACAACGCCAGCCAGCAGGGCAACCAGAGTCAGGCCGCGAATCAGGGACAGCAGAGCCAGCAAGGTCAGGGGCAACAGGGCCAGCAAGGACAGGGACAACAGGGCCAGGGCCAGCAGGGGCAAGGACAGCAGCAGGGCCAGCGTGGGAACGGCCAGGGCCAGCAGTCCAGCGATGGCCAGGCTGGTGACGAGGGCCAGGGGCAGGGACAAGGTCAGGGCCAGGGCCAAGGGGACCAGGGCGGCGAGGGCACCGAGGCGGGGGGATCCGGCGCAGGCACCGGCTCGAACCCCCGCAACGACGCCATCTACGACCCGATCTTCGCGTCGTCGCGGCAGGAGCGGCTCAACCCCGAAGGCCAGTTCTCCCCGACGGACGCCATCGAGAACCCAAACCCTGACGACGGCATTCGCAACGATGCCCAGGTCAGCTACCGGCAGGTTCACGCGCAGTACCAGGAGCAGGCCGTTCAGAGCCTCCAGAACAACTACATCCCGATTGGGCTGAAGGATCTGGTGAAGGACTACTTCACCAGCCTCTCGCCCGGGCAGGAGCCGGGCCGATAGTCGCCCTGCGAGGCCTCCTGCTCCGAGTGCCGCCCGTCCGGCGCGTCATAATCTCGTGTCGAAGCGGCGCGACACGGTACCCTCTGAGCACAGGGGGTGGCACGCAGCCAGCGTTCTGCTGACGCGCCCGCGCCGCCTCCGTTCCTACTGCTTGTCAAGGATCGCGCTATGGCTACCGCCGCATCTCAGCTTCCCCCAGCCGAGTTCATCAGGATCGCCAAGTCGATTGAAGATGAGGTCGGGAAGGTTATCGTCGGGCAGGACGCCGTTGTACGCGGCATCCTGACCTGTGTGCTTGCCGGCGGCCATGCGCTCCTGGAGGGCGTGCCGGGGCTTGGCAAGACGATGCTGATCCGCACGCTGAGCGACGTGCTGGATCTCTCGTTCAGCCGGGTGCAGTTCACACCCGACCTGATGCCGGCCGACATCACCGGCACCAGCGTCATCTCGGACGATGGCGGCGTGCGCGGCTTCCAGTTCCAGCCGGGGCCGATCTTCGCGAACCTCGTGCTGGCCGACGAGATCAACCGCGCCACGCCGAAGACGCAGTCAGCCCTGCTCGAAGCGATGCAGGAGCACCGCGTCACGGTGGCGAAGAACACCTATCAGCTCGAACGGCCCTTCTTCGTGATGGCGACGCAGAACCCCATCGAGATGGAGGGCACCTACCCGCTCCCCGAGGCGCAGCTCGACCGCTTCTTCTACAAACTGACGGTCACCTACCCGACCGAGGACGAGCTGTTGACCATCGCCGAGCGGACGACGGGCGGGAGGACGCCCCGCGCCGAGCCGGTCGCCGACGGCCCGACCGTCACGGCGATGATGGACCTGGCGCGCGACGTGCCGGTGGCGCGGCCGGTGCTGGCCTACGCCGTCCGCCTGACGACGCGCACCCACCCGGACCGCCCGGAGGCCGCCGAGTCGGTCAAGCGGTACGTGCGCTACGGCGCAAGCCCGCGCGGACTGCAGTCGCTGGTGCTGGGCGCGAAGATCCGCGCCATCCTCGAAGGCCGCTTCAACGTGGCGTTCGAGGACATCCGCGAGGTGGCGTTGCCCGCCCTACGGCACCGCGTCATCCTCAACTTCGAGGCCGACGCCGAGGGGGTCACCTCCGACCGGGTGATCCAGGACATCCTGCTGGCGACGAAGGAAGAGTAAGTGGCTGAGCAGGCGCTGCTGGAAGGGCCCTTCCTCGAACGGCTGGAGCGGCTGTCGCTCGTCACGCGCCGCCGTGTCTCCGGCCAGGGCAAGGGCGACCGCCGCAGCATCCACAAGGGCACCAGCATCGAGTTTGTGGACTACCGCCACTACACGCCCGGCGACGATCCGCGCTCGGTGGACTGGAACATCTTCCGGCGCTCGGGGAACCTCTACGTCAAGCAGTTCGAAGAGGAAGAGATCGTCACGGCGCACATCCTGGTGGACGTGAGCAAGTCGATGGACTGGGGCAGCCCCTCGAAGCTCCAGTTCGCCTCGCGGCTGGCGGCGGCGCTCGGGTACATCATCCTGGCCGGCTCCTCGAAGCTGGCCGCCGCGACGCTCTCTGGCGGGACCGCCACGACGTTCGGGCCGGCCTGGGGGCGCCGCTCCAGCGGGCAGCTCATCGAGTTCCTCCAGCGCGACCGCCCGCACGGCGAGACGGACCTGGACGCCGCCCTGGACAGCTACGCACGCCGCGCCGCACCCGGGCAGGCGATGATCATCTCCGACTTGCTGACGCCGAACTTCGAGCAGGGCATCCGCCGGCTGCTGGACCGGCGTTTTGAGGTCACGGTCCTGCACGTGCTCGCGCCGGAAGAGGTCCACCCGCCGATGAGCGGCGACCTGACCCTGATCGACAAGGAGACGGGGAACGAGGTCGCCATCACGCTGAACCAGGAGGCGCTCGACCGCTACGAGGAGCGCTTCCGCACCTGGACGCGGGCGCTGGAGTCATTCTGCGCGCGGCACGACGTCGTCTACCAGCGCCTCCAGACGAGCGAGCGGCTGGAGGTCGTCCTGTTCGACCACCTCCGCCGCCGAGGCGTCCTCCGATGAACCTCCTGGCGCCCCTGGGGCTGGCGCTTGGCGTCCTGATCCCGATCCTGATCCTGTTCTACCTGCTGAAGGTGCGCCGCACCGAGTACGAGGTGAGCAGCACCTACCTCTGGCAGGATCTGCTGCGCGATCTGGCCGCCCACGAGCCGTGGCAGAAGTTCCACTGGAGCGTGCTGCTGGCCCTGCAGTTGCTGCTGGTGGCGGCGCTGGTCTTCGCGGTGGCGCGGCCGTTCTACGTGGCCCAGGCTGAGGAGGTCGTGCACGCCGTCCTGGTGCTCGACGGCGGCGCGAGCATGCAGGCGACGGATGCCGAGCCGAGCCGTTTCGAGGCGGCCAAGCGCACGGCCAAGGAGACGGTTCGCAACCTCGCGGAAGGCTCGATGGGGACGGTCATCCTGGCGGCGGCCCAGCCCCAGGTGCTCGCACCGTCCACCGCCGACCGTGGGGTGTTGGAGCGGGCCATCGACGGCGCGCAGGTCACCTTCGGCGCGACCGACGTCGGGCAGGCGCTGGCGCTGGCAAGCTCGCTGGGGCCGGGCAGCGCAGCGGCAGACGGCGCGCGCGCCCGCCTGCGGGTCTTCCTGTTCACCGATGGCGCGTTTGGCGCGATCTCCGGCAGCGAGGCCGAGGGGCTGGACGTGCGGCTGATGCAGGTCGGCACGAGCGGCCAGAACCAGGGCATCACGGCGCTGGCTGCGCGCGCCGATCCGCTCAACGTGAATCAGTACCAGGTGTTCGCCCGCGTCCGGAACTACGGCGACGCGGAGTATCGCGGCACGCTCGCGCTGACGGTGGACGGCACCCTGACCGAGAGCCGCGAGGTCGTGCTGCCGGCTGACGGCGCCGAGCCAGCCTCGGCCGAGTACGTCTTCTCCGATCTGCCGGTCGGGGCGCGGGCCGTCGAGGCCCGGCTGAACGGCGCGGACATCTACCCGGTCGACAACTCGGCCTACACGATCCTGAACGTCGGTCGGCGCTCCGAGATCCTGCTGGTCAGCAACGGCAACGTCTTCCTGGAGAAGGTGCTCAGCCTGCTGCCAGCGGGCGAGGTCAGCCGGGTGCAGCCGCGCCGCTACCTTGCGGTGGACGTGGACCAGTACGACGTGGTCATCTTCGACGGCTACGTACCCGAGGTGCTGCCGCGCGGCAACATCCTGGTGGTCAACCCGCAGGAGTCCACCGTCTTCCCCGCTGAGGGCGAGGTCCGCACGCCGGCCGTCCGCGGTTGGGAGCGCGACGATCCGCTGCTGCGCTTCGTGGACCTGCGCGACGTGGCGATAGCGCGGGCGTTTCGGCTGACGCCGCCGGGCTGGATGCGCCCGCTGATCCAGAGCGACGCCGCGCCGCTGATGCTGGCCGGCGAGCGCAACGGGCAGCGGGTGGTGGTGATGCCGTTCGATCTGCGCCAGACGAACCTGCCGCTGCTGGCGGCCTACCCGATCCTGATGTCCAACATCCTCGGCTATCTGGAGCCGCCCACCCAGGCGACTCAGCGCGATCTGCGGCCCGGCGACGCCGTGACGCTGGCGCCGCTGGCCCAGGCTGAGGAGATCCTCGTACGCCAGCCGGGCGGGCAGAGCCAGACGCTGGCCTCCGAGGGCCGCCCGATCCAGTTCACCTCAACGCTGCTGCCGGGGCTGTACACCGTCTTCCAGCGGGCGGCCGGCCAGACGCTGCTGGAAGAGCCGTTTGCGATCAACGCCTCTGACGAGCGCGAGTCCGACGTCCGGCCGCGCCCGGTCGCGCTGGGCTCGGGGCGCACGCTGGAGGCGAACGCCGCACCAGACCTGGTGCCCGTCAACCGCGAGATCTGGATGTGGCTGGTGCCGCCAGCGCTGGCCCTCCTGCTGATCGAGTGGTATTGGTTCCACAGGAAATCATGACCCTCGACTTCACACAGCCGCTCCTGCTGCTTCTGCTGCTGGTCTTGCCGGCCTTCTGGCTGATCGGCCGCATCAGCCGGACGCATCTGCCAAAGCAGCGGCGTCGGCTGGTGCTCGGCGTGCGGATCGCCGTGGCGGCGCTGCTCATCCTCGGGCTGGCCGGGCCGCGCATCATCGGGCGGGCCGACGAGCAGGCCGTGGCGTTCCTGGTGGACGTCTCGGACAGCGTGACGCCGCCGATGCGCGAGCGCCAGCTCCAGTTCATGCGCGACGCGATGGCCACCATGACCGACCGCGACCGCGCCACGATCATCGCGTTCGGGTCGCAGTCGGTGCTCGAACGGCCGTTGAGCACGGCCCGCCCGCTCGGCCCCATCGCCTCGATTGTGGACGGCGGCAAGACCGATATCGGCGGGGCGATTCGGCTGGCCCTGGCGACGCTGCCCAGCACGATGGCGCGCAAGATCGTGGTGGTCTCGGATGGCAACGAGAACACCGGCAAGGCCATCGAGCAGGCGCGCGTGGCGGCGGCGGCCGGCGTGCCGATCCAGGTGATGCCGCTGGCGCAGCAGGCCGGCCCTGAGGTGCTGGTGCGGCAGGTGGAGACGCCGGCATTTGTCCGCGAGGGCGAGAAGTTCTCGGCGAGCATCAACCTGGACGCCAGCCAGGACACCCGCGCGCGGGTCCATCTGCTGGCGGATGGCCGGCTGCTCTCCAGCCAGGATGTGAACCTGACGCAGGGCAGCAACACCATCGTCATGCCCCAGGAGCCGCTGCCGCCGGGCTTCCACCTGTTCAAGGTGCAGGTCGAGGCCTCGGCAGACACCTACATCCAGAACAATGAGGGCGGCAGCTACACCGTGGTGACGGGTAAGCCGCGCGTCCTGCTGATCGAGTCTGAGGGCGGCGAGACGCGCTTCCTGGCCGAGGCGCTGCAGTCGGCGGGCCTGGAGGTGGACGTCCACAGCACTAAGACAGCGGTCATCGACCTGCCGACCCTGCGCGGCTACGAGAGCGTCGTGCTGGCGAACGTGCCGGCCTCCGAGCTGAGCGTCAGCCAGATGCGCGCGATCACCTCCTACGTCCAGAACCTGGGTGGCGGGCTGGTCGTGGTGGGCGGCGAGCAGAGCTACGGCGTGGGCCGCTACAACCGCACGCCGCTCGAAGAGGCGCTGCCGGTGCGGATGGATCTGCGGGGCAGGACGCTGACGGCCAGCGTGGCACTGGTGCTGGTCATCGACGCCTCGGGCAGCATGGCGGGCGGCCCTGGCTCCTCGAAGATGGATCTGGCGAAGGAGGCCGCCAGCCGCGCCACCGAGCTGCTGAGCGAGCAGGATCAGCTTGGCGTGATCTCGTTCGACGACACGCCGCGCTGGGTGGTCCCGACGAACTTCCTCGAAGACCCGTCGCTGGTGCAGGCGCAGATCGGCTCGATCGCCCCGGGCGGCGGGACGGCCATCTTCCCGGCCCTGGAGACGGCCTACAACGACATCGTGACCCGCGAGGCGAAGGTCCGACACATCCTGCTGCTGACGGACGGCCTCTCCTCGGGCGGCGACTACGACCGTCTGACCAACGCGATGCAGCAGAACGGCATCACCCTCTCGACCATCGCCGTCGGGTCGGACGCGGACTTCGCACTGATGCAGCGGCTGGCGAACCTCGGAAAGGGACGCTACTTCGAGGGGAACGACCCGTTCGAAGTGCCGCAGATGATCGTGAAGGACACCCAGGAGGTCGCGCGGGCGGCCATCGTGGAGGAGGCGTTCCGGCCGGCCCAGGTCGGCTCCAGCCCGATCCTCGAAGGCATCGACGTGCGCCAGATGCCGCCGTTGCTCGGGTACGTCTCGACCACGCCGAAGCCGACGAGCCAGGTGCTGCTGGTCTCGAACCAGATGGACCCGGTCCTCTCGGAGTGGCAGTACGGCCTGGGGCACGTGGTGGCCTGGACCTCCGACGTGAAGAACCGCTGGGCGCAGGACATGCTGACCTGGCCGGCCTTCAGCCAGTTCTGGGCGCAGGTGGTCAAGCGCACGATCCCGGTGCCGGTGGACCGCAATCTCCAGGTGCAGATCACCCAGGAGGGCGCCACGGCGAAGGTGACGGTGGACAGCGTCGCCGACGACAAGACGTACCAGAACTTCCTGCGGACCAGCGCGACGGTAGTCGACCCGGCCAACGGGCAGAGTCAGGTGACGATCCCGCAGGTAGCCCCTGGCCGCTACGAGACCCGCATTCCCATCGGCGGCGAGGGCGCGTACTTCCTGAACATCGTGCAGTCTGACGCGAGCGGCGCGCCGATTGCCGGCCGGCCGGCCGGCTTCGTGATCCCATACTCGCAGGAGTACCGCGATCTCCGCGCCAACCCGGACCTGTTGGGCCAGCTTGCGGGCATCACCAGCGGGCAGGTGGTCAGCGATCCGAAGACGGTCTTCGAGCGCGACCGGCGGGTGGACGGCCAGCCGCGCGAGCTGTGGCCGTGGTTCCTGATCCTGGCGGCGCTGCTGTTCCTCTTCGACGTGGCGGCTCGCCGTCTGCGGCTCGGCTGGATGGACGCCGAGCTGGCCTGGAGCTACGTCCTGGACAACTGGCTTGGCCGCGCAAAGCTGGCGGCGGCTCCCGCCGCCTCGCGGCTGCTGGCCGCCAAGGGCCGCATCTCCATCGAGGGCGGCGGCTTGGCGGCGGGCCGGCGGGGAGCGGCTGCCCGCAACGGCCCGGCGACGGCCGGCTCGGCGGTGGCCTCCTCGCGGACCGCCAGCTCGTCGGCGCTCGGGGCGCGGCTGCTGACGGCCAAGAAGCGGGCCGGGCCGGCCGCGTCAAGCTCGGCCGGCGGCTCGCAGCCCGACGACGCCTGACCCTGACGCACACCAGGCGCCGATTCGGCCTCATGGCGCCCGAAGACGCCTCGAACAGGGGGGCATCACTTCGCCCGGGCCATCCTCGGGTCAAGGGCGTCGCGGATGGCGTCCCCCAGGAAGTTGAACCCCATCACCGCCAGCAGGATCGCGCCGCCGGGCGCGAACGCCAGCCACGGCGCCATGTCCAGGTAGTCTTTGCCTCGGCTGACCATCGAGCCCCACGACGGATCTGGCGGCTGGACGCCCAGCCCCAGGAAGCTCAGGGTCGCCTCGGCCAGGATCGCCAGCGCGATACTCAGCGACACCTGGACGATCAGCGGCGCGATCACGTTCGGCAGGATGTGCCGGCCCATGATCCGGACATGCCCCGCCCCGATGGTCCGCGCCGCCTCCACGAACTCGCGCTCGCGGACGGAGAGCACCTGTCCGCGCGTCAGTCTGGCGAAGATCGGCGTGTAGACGATGCCGATGGCGATCATCGCATTGCTCAGGCCCGGCCCGAGCGTCGCCGTGATCGCCAGGGCCAGCACCAGCGTCGGGAACGCCAGCAGCGCGTCCATCCCGCGCATGATCAGGTTGTCCACCCGCCCGCCGAAGTAGCCAGAGGTCAGGCCGCTGACGACGCCCAGCGCCAGCGCAATCGACACCGAGATGACTCCGGCCTTCAGCGAGACGCTCGTGCCGTACAGGATTCGGCTCAGCACATCCCGACCGTTTTCGTCGGTGCCGAGCAGGTGCTCGGCGCTGGGCGCCTGCAACGTCTTCAAGAGCTGCTGGCGGTTCGGGTCGTACGGGCTGATGAACGGCGCAAGGACGGCGCACGCCACCACCAGCAGGACGATCCCCATGCCCACGCCCGCCAGCCGCACCTTCCAGAGCCGGCGGAAGAACGCCGCGAAGCCCGTCTGATCCGATGGACGCCGCGCCGACACCGTCTCGGCGTCGGCCAGCGGCAGGGTAGCCTGTGCCGTCACGAGATCCCTCCAGAGGCGGCCGGCAGCCAGCCGCCGCAAGACGCGACGAGTCCCTCCACGTGCGCCATCATCCGTACCGAATCCGTGGGTCCAGATAGGCGTAGATCAGGTCCACCAGCAGGTTGACCACCAGGAAGATCAGCGCCAGGTAGAGCACCACCCCCTGCACCAGCGGAAAATCGCGCTGGTAGATGCTGTCCACCACCAGCCGCCCGATGCCCGGCAGCGCGAAGATCGTCTCGGTGACGATGGCGCTGCCGAGCAGGTTGCCCAGTTGCAGCCCCACCACCGTCACGACCGGGATCATCGCGTTCTTCATGGCATGTTTGCGGATGACGGCCGTCTCGGTGAGGCCCTTGGCGAAGCCGGTCCGGATGTAGTCCTGGTTCAGCACCTCCAGCAGCGTCGAGCGGGTCAGCCGGGCCGTGGCCGCCGCCGCGAACGCCCCGAGGGTGATCGCCGGCATGATCATCCCCTTCAGGTTCGCCCCGAGATCCGTCAGCGGGCTGGTGTAGCCGATGGGCGGCAGCCAGCGCAGCGTCAGCGAGAAGACGTAGACCAGGAAGACGGCCAGCAGGAAGTTCGGCATCGAGACGCCGAGCAGGCACAGGACCGTCGAGCCGATGTCGGCGATACTCCCGCGTCGGGTGGCCGCGATCACCCCGGCCGGGATCGCGATCACCAGCCCGAAGATCAGGGCCAGCACCGCCAGTTGCACCGTCACCGGCAGCCGCTCCACGATGGCCTGTGCCACCGGCTGGTTCGTGCGGATCGAGCGGCCGAGGTCGCCGCTGACGACCTTCACCAGCCAGGTGGCGTACTGCACCGGCAACGGCTGATCCAACCCCAGTTGCCGGCGCAGGTTGTCGCGGGCCTGGGGCGTCGCCTCCTCGCCGAGCATCGCCACGACGGGGTCGCCCGGCGTCAGGTGGATCAGGGAGAAGATCACGACGCTCACCAGCAGCAGGACCGGCACCATCGACACGATGCGTTTGAGGATGTAGGTCGTCATATGCAGCCTTCAGAAGTCAGTCATCAGGTGTCAGCGGTCAGAGATCAGTTGTCAGATGCGGTCGGACCGCGCAGGGCCAGCCATCTAACCGTTGGCGCCCGACCGCTGACGGCTGATGACTGACATCTGACCGCTATTTCTGGAGCCAGACCGACCACAGACGGATCATCCCATCAGGGACGTGGCTGAACCCCTGCACCTTGTTCGTCAGCACCTTGACCTCGGGCCGGTGCTGGCTGAAGATCACCGGCGAATCGTCCAGGATCAGCACGTTCGCCTGGCCGTACAGCTTCTTCCGCTCGCCGTTGTCGTAGGTGTTGCGCGCCGCCTCCAACAGCTTGTCCACTTCGGCGTTCACGTAGTCGCTGCGGTTCTGCGCGCCCTTGCTGTGGAAGAAGTTGAAAACGTTGCCGTCAGGGTCTGGCCGGCCGCTCCAGCCGTTGATGACCGCCTGGTACTCGCGCTTCAGGGCGCGGTCGCCCAGGACCGTCGCCTCCAGCAGCTCGATGTTCATGGTGATGCCAGCCTCGGCCAACTGCTCCTTGAACACCTCGGCCAGTTGCTTGTCGTCTGGCGTGTTCGGCACGATGGCCGTGAAGGTCGGATCGGCCACGCCGGACTCGGCCAGTTTCGCCTTCGCCTTCGTCAGGTCGCGCGGCGAGTACGGCTTGAAGTCCGGGTCGAACGCGAAGCTCGACGGCGGGATCGCCTGGTAGCCGACCTGCCCGACGTCGAAGAAGATCGCCTTGTTGATGCCCTCGCGGTCGATGCTCCAGGCCATCGCCTGGCGGAACGCCTTGTTGTCGAGCGGCGCCTTCTTCACGTTGATCTGGATGTAGCGGTACGCCAGCCCCGGCACCTCGGAGTAGCGGACCTCCGTGCCCCGCTTCAGGGCCGGCATGTCCTTCGAGGGCGGCAGATCGATCATGTCCACCGTCCCCGTCTTGACGGCGACCAGCCGCTGGTTGCCGTCCGGGATCGGCTTGTAGATGACCTCGTCCAGGTACGGCAGCTGAACGCCGTCCGCGTCCTTCTCCCAGTGCTGCGCCCACTTGCGAAGCGTCATGTGGTCGTCCTTGACCCACTCCACGAACGTGAAGGGGCCGGCGCCGACCGGCTTCCGCGCGAAGTCGTCGCCGGCGGCCTCGGCAGCCTTGGTCGAGACCATCATGCCGGCCCGGTCGGTCAGCAGGCTGAGCAGCGGAGCCGAGGGCGCTTTGAGGGTGAACTTGACGGTCAGATCATCCACCACGTCCACGGCGGTGACGTCGTCAAGCTCGCCCTTCCGCAGGGACTTCGGATGCGTCTTCATCCGGTCGACGTTCGCCTTGACCGAGGCCGCGTTGAACGGCTCACCGTCGTGGTACTTCACGCCGGACTGCAGCTTGAACACGATGGTCTTCGGATCTGGCTGCTCCCAGGACTTCGCCAGCCCCGGCACGATGTTCAGATCCTTGTCCAGCCGCACCAGCGAGTCGAAGACGCTCTGGTAGATCTGGCGGTCCTGCGACGAGGTCGAGAGGTGAGGGTCCAGCGTGGTGATCTCGCCGGAGAGCGCCACGCGCATGACGCCGCCCGGCTGCGGCTTCCCAGCGGCGGCCGGTGCGGCAGCCGACGGTTTCGCGGCCTCGGCCGGTTTGGCAGCTTCGGCCGGCTTAGCAGCTTCAGCCGGCTTGGCCGGGGCCGGCGCAGTGGTGGCGGCCGGCGCCGCGGCTGCTGGCTTCGATTCAGCAGGCCTGGTCTCGGCCGGCTTCGGGGCCGGCGCGCTCGCAGACTGACACGCGAGTGTCAGCACCACCAGCAGGAGGAACGGCGCAAGCAAGGCACGTTGAATACGACCCACGGCGAACAACCCTCCGCCGAGCTGAACGTATCCCCGTCTGTGCGCTCCCAGTAACCGCCATAGTAGCGGCGCACAGGGATACTGTCAAAGAAGTCGTCAGTCCTCAGCGCGTGTCCTGTCAGTCGTGAACGACCGGGTCGGGTCACTCGACGCCTCCCCCGTCATCCCGAGCGAAGCGACCCATTCGGCAAGCTCAGGGCAAGCATCCGGAGCGCAGTCGAGGGATCTTCCTCACATAGCCACAACGAGGTAGATCCCTCTCCACTCCGCTCGTTCCTCGCCGCGGTCGGGTGACGGAGGGGTGTGCTCGTTCCTCGCCGCAGTCGGGATAACAAGGTTGCTGTGTACCCATCATGTCCAGCATGGTCGAGAACCAGCTTCTGCTGAGGACTGACAACTCGCTCCTACGGCGTCAGCGACACCGCCGCGAACCGCATCATCCCGTCCGGAACGTGGGTGAACCCCTGGATCTTCTTGGACATCACCTTCACTTCCGGGCGGTGCTGGATGAAGACCATCGGCGAGTCGTCGGTGACGATCTTGTTGACGTCGGCGTACAGCTTCTTGCGCTCGGCGTTGTCCGAGGTGACGCGCGTCTGCTCCAGCAGCTTGTCAACCTCGGGGTTCGAGTACTGGCTGCGATTGCCGCTGCCCTTGGTGTGGAAGTAGAGGAAGACGTTGCCGTCAGGATCGGGCCGGCCGCTCCACTGGAGGGAGATCGCGTCGAACTCCTCCTTCAGGCTGCGGTCCAGCAGCGTCGCGAACTCCAGCAGCTCGATGTTCATCGTGATGCCGACTTCGGAGAGCTGCTCCTTGTACACCTCGGCGATCTGCTTGTCCTCCGGGGTGTTGGTGACCAGCATCGTGAAGGTCGGGTTGGCGACGCCCGAGGCCTGTACCAGCGACTTCGCCTTCGCCACGTCGCGCGGCGAGTTGGCCTTGAAATCCTTGTCGAAGGCGAAGCTCAGCGGCGGGATCGCCTGGTAGGCGGGCGTCCCCACCCCGAAGAAAACCGCCTTGTTGATCGCCTCGCGGTCGATGGCCCAGGCGATGGCCTGGCGGATCTCCTTCTTGTCGAGCGGCGTCCGCTTGACATTGATCTGGATGTAGCGGAACGCCAGCCCGGGGATCTCGGAGTAGGCCAGATCCTGGCCGCTCTTGAGGATCGGCATATCCTTCGAGGCCGGCACGTCGATGATGTCCACCGTGCTGGTCTTGAGCGCGTTGAGGCGCTGCGTGCCGTCCGGGATCGGCTTGTAGGTGATCCCATCCAGGTACGGCAGTTGCACGCCGGCCTCGTCCTTCTGCCAGTAGTCAGGGTTCTTCTTGACGACCAGCCGGTCATCCTTGACCCACTCGACGAACGAGAACGGCCCCGTGCCGACCGGCTTCCGCGCGAAGTCGTCGCCGGCCGCCTCGGCAGCCTTGATCGAGACCATCATGCCGGCCCGGTCCGTCAGCAGGCTGAGCAGCGGCGAGGACGGGTTCTTGAGGGTGAACTTGACGGTCGTGTCGTTGACGACCTCCACCGAGGCCACGTCTGCAAGCTCGCTCTTGCGCTGCGACTTCGGGTGCGTCTGCGCGCGCTCGATGTTCGCCTTCACCGAGGCGGCGTTGAACGGCTCGCCATCGTGGTACTTCACGCCCGAGCGCAGCTTGAAGACCAGCGTTTTCGGATCTGGCTGCTCCCAGGACTCGGCAAGCCCTGGCTTGATGCTCAGATCCTTGTCCAGCCGCACCAGCGAGTCGAAAATGCTCTGGTAGATCTGGCGGTCGACGGCCGCCGACGAGACGTGCGGGTCCATCGTGGTCAGATCGGCGTTGATACCGACCTTCAGTTGGCCACCAGTGGTCGGCTTCGCAGCGGCGGCCGGCTTGGCAGCTTCGGCGGGTTTCGCAGCCTCGGCCGGCTTGGCGGTGGCCGCCCCCTGAGCAGCGGGGGCGGCCGGGGCCGTGGTGGCAGCGGGCTTGCTCTCGGCCGGCTTCGATTCGGCCGGCTTCGCCGGTGGCGCGGCGGCGCCTTGACAGGCGACGCACAAGATCACCAGCAACAAGAGCGGCGCGTACAGTAGACGACGAACGCGAACCACGCTTCACCTCCAGGGCGATCCGGCCGATGTATCCCCGACGTGTGCTCCCTACAAAGTCTCCCAGTGCGTCCCAGCACGCCCCATGCTAGCGATGCCCGCACGCCCTGTCAAAGGCGAGTAAACGCGACGCCGCCCGCACGTACCGGTGGATACGCGCGGGCGGCGAAATCGGATGCAGCCGGGCCAACGGCCGTCCTCAACGACGACAAAACCGCCGGTACCACCAATCACCGCGAGCGAAGCGACCCAGTCGCCGGCTCAAGGCAGGCGCTGCGAACCCGCCCGCCATCCCCAGCGATACAAGTCGGTTTGGCAAGTTCAGGGCAGGCGCTGCGACTTTCCACCCCGTCATCCCGAGCGGAACGAGCATGGCCGCGCACCTTCTCCGTCATCCCGAGCGGAACGAGCTTGCGAGTGGAGCCGAGGGATCTTCCCCTTCGTGGCTATGCGAAGAAGATCCCTCTCCACTCCGCTCGTTCCTCGCCGCGGTCGGGATGACGAAGTGTGCGCGCCGCCCTGGCCTCGGGCGGGGGGACAAGCCCCCGCGCTACGGCTGCGCCATCGGACAGCGGGCTACGAGACCCGCGTGCCCGCCGGAATCTCCTTGTCGAGCGTGATAAGCCCCAGTTGCTCGCCCTCGCCCCGCCCACCGGCCGCCAGCAGCATCCCCCGCGACTCGACCCCCCGGATCTTGGCCGGCTTGAGGTTGGCGATGATGACGATGCGACGCCCGACAAGCTGCTCCGGCTCGTAGAACTGCGCGATGCCCGAGACGATGGTCCGCTGCTCGAAGCCGAGATCGAGGCTCAGCTTCAGGAGCTTCTCGGTCTTCGGCACGCGCTCGACGGCCGTGACAAGCGCCACCCGCAGATCGAGCTTCGCGAAGTCGTCGATGGTGACGATGCCGTCGTCCGCCGATACGGCTGGCGCTGGAGCGGCCGGGGCGGGCGTCGCCGCCGCCGACTCGGCCGCCGGCACAACGTCGGCGGACGACGCGTCGGACGACGCCGCGGGCCGCCGGGTGCTTGTCTGCTCACTCATGGGCAGTCTCCTTGCGGGGTCTGGGGGATCGGTCAGCAGGACGAATGCGTTGCGGTCCAGAAGCCGATCTCGTGGGTGAATGGTATACGCCCTGTCCCCTATCACCTGTCACCTCGCCCCTGTCCCCTCGCCCCTGTCACCTCGCCTGTGCCATCATCAATGGCACGAGCCGTGGGGGCTCCGTGCGCGGCGTGACCCGCGACTGCCAGTGCGAAAGAGGTCAGATGCCGCAAGCGGGTCTTCGTCGGATTTGTGTGTTCTGTGGCTCGCGGCCGGGCGTCCGGCCAGAGTATCTCGCCCTGGCGCGGCAGCTTGGCAGCCTGCTGGCCGAGCGCCGCATCGGCCTGGTCTACGGCGGCGCGAGCGTCGGGGTGATGGGTGCGGTCGCGGACGCCACCCTCAGGGGCGGCGGCGAAGTGATCGGCGTGATCCCGCAGGCGCTGGTTCGCCCAGAGGTCGCCCACGACCACCTGACCGAGCTGCGTGTCGTCGCCACCATGCACGAGCGCAAGGCCTTGATGGCCGAGCTGTCAGACGCCGTGATCGCGCTGCCGGGCGGCTTCGGCACCTTCGAGGAGTTGTTCGAGACGCTGACGTGGTCGCAGCTTGGCATCCACAACAAGGCGTTCGGCATCCTCAACGTCGGCGGCTTCTACGACGGCCTGCTGGCGCTGGTAGACCATGCCGTCAGCGAGGGCTTCATCCCCGAGCCGCACCGCGCCCTGATCCTCGAGGACTCGGACCCCGCCGCGATGATCGACCGGCTGGCCGTCTACGAGCCGCCCCCGCCGATCTGGAAGTGGCTCAAGCCCGAGGAGACCTGATCGAATTCGTCGGGATACCCAAACCCTGACAACTCTTGGAGCTGCTATGGGAGCACTCGACGGCAAGGTTGCCCTGGTCACCGGCGCGCGCGGCGGCATCGGGCTGGCGACCGCCCGCGCACTGGCCGCCGCCGGCACGAAACTCGTCCTCGGCGACGTTGCCAGCCTGGACGAGACCCTCACCACCATCGACGCGGCCCCTGGCAGCATCGTCGGCGTCAAGCTCGACGTGACCAGCCCCGCCGACGCCGAGGCAGCCGTCACGACGGCCCTGGAGCGGTTCGGCCGCCTGGACATCCTGGTCAACAACGCCGGGGTCGGGAAGCCGGCCCCGCTCGCCGATGTCTCGGACGAGCTGTGGGACTGGATCATCGACATCAACCTGAAAGGCGCGTTCATCTGCGCCCGGGCCGCCGCCCCGAAGCTCGCCACCGGCGGCTGCATCGTCAACGTCGCCTCGCTGGCCGGCCGCTCGTCCAGCCCGTCGATGGCCTGCGCCTACTCGGCCTCCAAGGCCGGGCTGCTCGGCCTGACGCGGCATCTCGCCAAGGAGCTTGCGCCGCGCGGCATCCGCGTCACGGCGGTCAACCCCGGCGTCGTGCTGACGCCGCTGGCGACGGACAACTACTCAGCCGAGCTGATGGATCGCACCGTCAGCGCCGTGCCGCTCGGGCGCGCCGCCCAGCCCGAGGAGATCGCCCAGGCGATCCTCTTCCTGGCCTCAGACGCCGCCAGCTACGTAACGGGCGCGTCGCTGGACGTAAACGGCGGCCTGTTCATGGCGTAGCCGCGTCCCGGTAGCCGCGTCCCGGCCCCCGCATCAGGGTACGCGTCAGTGAGCGCACGGCATGGTTACATCATCCTGAGCGCAGTGCAGGATGACACTTATGAGTTGCATCTCTTTGAATCAATGACGATGCTGTCACTCATGCGAACAGCAATGCGGACTCCCCCGCTCCCGCGTACAGGAAGAGGTGAGCGGGGCAGGGCGATTGCATGTCGAGCGCGTCGTGCCCCCGCGTCGGGGCTTGAAAGCCCCGCCTACGATCCTGCAGTCGCTGCGCGACGCTCCAGTCGCACCAGTGCCTGCCGTGCCCGGCGTCCGTCGCGCAGCGACTGAACGACTGTAGGCGGGGACTTCAGTCCCCGACCGATCAGCGTCAGCCCGATCAGCGCCACGAGGTACCACGCGTTCAGCGCCCGCAAAGGCCAGTGCGCCGGCCAGGAACGTGTTGCGCCAGCGCAGCGCCGCCCCGAGCGCCAGCAGGCCGACGCTCTCGACCAGCAGGAAGGTGGCGTAGACGGTCCAGTCCAGCCCGTCGCCCATCAGCCCCAAGGACTGGATCAGCGAGAGGCCGAGCAGCTCGGCCGTCCCCTCGTGAAAGCTGGCGTTGCAGGTTGGGCAGCGCATGGCCTGTCATCCTTGCGCGGTTTCTCACCTGCACGATGCGCCTGCGCGGCTGCCAGAACCTCGGCCAGAACTGCCAGAGACTGTCCGATGTTCCAACGTCGGCGCCGATCGGGACATCCGCCCCCCTGGAAGTCGGTACAGCCGTCCCCTGCGTGGCGCGCCAGGGGGGCGGTATTCTTGAGTCACCAGGAAGCCAGTGGCGAGACACCACAGACAGGGCGCCTGGCACGACACGAGACACATCGGAGCGCGGGAAGATGGCAGAGCGAAGACGGTCCCAGGCCCGCTACCTCGAGTTGGGGGTGCTGCAAGTTGACTGAGCAGTTCGCCAGCGCCCCGGGCGAGTAGGAAGAAGCGGCCACCCACGGGCAGGCCAGTGAGCGCCGCCCCGCATGTAGAGCAGAGCCGTCGACCGAAGTCCCAGAGGGCAAGGCTGGCCCCGAGTCATCGCCCAGATCATCGAAAACTCGACCGGTCGTTCATCAGGTACACAGATCATCGAAAGCCCCTTCCGCACCGGGAAGGGGCTTCGTCATGTGTGCTGGACACGGCGACGATCGCCGCGGCCGTCGCGTGAGCCGGCCCGCCGGCCGACGCCGCTGCGAACGGTATCTCACCGTGTGGCGCGTGTCAAAACCGGCAGCTGCCCACGCGGGTCAGCTTCGGCCGGCGAGCTTTCGTCCCAGGTCGAGCGCCCCGAACGAGCGGGTCGGCGCGGGCATCAGCCAGCGGTACCCCTGCTCCAACACCCGCTCGACGTTCGCCGTATCGACGTGCGGGTGCCCGCAGACGACGTTGAAGCGCTTGCAGGTCTCGACCACCGACTGCATCGCCTCGACCACGGCCGGGTGGTCGTACTGGCGCGGGTAGCCGAGGTCCTGCGACAGGTCGCCCTCGCCGATGATGACGGCCCCGATGCCCGGCACCTGCTCCAGGATGTCCGGCAGGTTCTTGACCGCCTTGACCTCCTCGCACATGATCGCCACGATGATCTCGCCGTCCGGGGCCAGCGGCCAGACGTCCGCCTGCTTGTAGTAGGCCTGCTGCGAGAGGCCCCAGTAGCGCGCGGCGGCGGTCGGGGCATCGCCGCGCTGGCCGGCCGGCTCGAAGATCGGCGCGCTCGGCGGGCGCGGGTAGCGGCAGGCTGCCACGGCGTTGCGCGCCTCCTCCACGGTGCTGACGTGAGGCCAGACGATGCCGTAGACGCCGCTGTCGAGCACCTGCTTGGCGATCCACTGGTTCATCTCGCCGCCGTTCGGGGGGATGCGTACCAGCGGTGTGACGGCCGGCGCGAGCGTGCCGCGATCCACGATCTGCTTCCGATTGAGCAGGTACTGCAGCGAGTCGCGCAGGGCGCGGATGTCGTACGGGCCGTGCTCCATCTCGAACACGACGCCGTCGTAGGCTGCGTCGCCTATCGCCTGCGCGTTGTCGGGTGTCGCGGCGGAGAACGTCACGAAGGCCGGCTGCCCGGCCTCCAGCGCCGCGATCACCCCGTTGAGCCGAGTCCCCTCAGGCATCGGTTGGCCTCCTCGTCCGTCACCGGCTGGGTCTGCATGGCAGCGTACACCGTGGGTGCCCTCACCCCCCAACCCGGGCTACCCTCTCCCTGACACACGGGAGGCATGGCCGCGATGAGCGAGGTTCGCTGGGGATTCGTGGGCGGCGGCAACGTCACGGAGACGAAAGCGCCGCCGGATAGTGCGTTTACGTTCGAGCAGTCGCGCGTGGTCGCCGTGGCTCGCACCGACCTCGCGCGCTCCGAAGCGTACGCCGAGCAGTACGGCATCGAGCGGGCCTACGGCAGCGTCGAGGAGCTGTGCGCCGACGCGAACGTCACCGCCGTCTTCGTCTGCACGCCGCACCACCTGCACACGCAGCATGTCCTGGCCGCCATCAAGGCTGGCAAGCACGTCCTCTGCGAGAAGCCGCTCACCATCACGACCCGCGAGGGACTGGAGGTGGTGGAGGCGGCCGAGCAGGCCGGCCTGATCCTCGGGGTGGCCTACTACCGCCGCTTCTACCCGGTCATGGAGATGCTGCGCGCGATTGTGCGCTCGAATCGGCTGGGGAAGATCACCTCGGCGCAGATGGTCTGCCGCGGCTACTCGGTGCCGAAGCGCCCGGCCCCGGGGACGGCGCCCGCCTGGCGCGGCGTCGTGGCGCAGGCTGGCGGCGGCGCGCTGACCGACGCGGGATCGCACCGCGTCGATCTGCTCTTCTGGCTGTTCGGGGATGCCAGTCGCGTCTCGGCGAACGTGCGGCACGTCGAGACCTGGACCGAGAGCGAGGATCAGGCCAACGTCACGGTCGAGTTCGCGAACGGCGTCGTCGCGACGCTCGATCAGAGCGGCTGCAGCTACACGCCGCAGGACAGCATCACCATCTTCGGCACCGAAGGCT
The DNA here is from genome assembly GCA_020850535.1 of Chloroflexota bacterium. Classification (NCBI taxonomy): domain Bacteria; kingdom Bacillati; phylum Chloroflexota; species Chloroflexota bacterium. The sequence continues at coordinate 51,065 of JADZEM010000174.1, read as the reverse complement.
CGGTCAGCGTGCCGAACCTGGAGGGGACCAGCATCGTGCTCCAGCTCGGCAACGACGTGGACACGCTGGAGGTCTCGCCGCGCTCGCCAGCGACCCACCGACCGCTGGTGCAGGACTTCGTGCGGGCCGTACTTGAAGGTGGCCCGGTCCGCTGTCCCGGCGCGGACGGTCTCCGCACCACGCAGCTGATCGAGCTGGCCTACGCGGCATCCCGCAACCGACAGATCCTGGAGATCCCCGATCCGGCCGCGCACCGTCAGGCCGGGGCGGCTACCATACCGTTGCCCCTGCTGCAGGTATCCCACAGCCCACAGCCGGGGCCGCACGGGGGCCACGGCTGACGCGCAACCAGCCCGGCGACTGTGCGCGTCGCGCTCGGCAGCACGGGCGCACGTATCGCGACACCCCAACCGCGACGCCCCAACCGCGACGCCCCAACGCCACACGCCAACGCGATACCCCAACGCCACACCCAACGACTGGGAGCATTGCTCAATGAAGATCGAGCGAATCAAGACGATTCTCGTCGAGAGAAGCCTGCTGGTACGCGTCTACACCGACGAGGGCATCATCGGGACCGGCGAGGCCGGCCTCTGGGCACACCATGACCTTGTCCTGGAGGCCATCGAAGACCTCAGCGAGTACTACGTCGGCAAGGACGCCTCGAAGATCGAGCACCACTACCAGACGGTCTCGCGAGACACCCACTTCCAGGGCGCGGTGCTCAGCGCCGCGATGAGCGCCATCGACATCGCCCTCTGGGACATCCTCGGCAAGTCGCTGAACAAGCCGGTGTATCAACTGCTCGGCGGCAAGGTCCGCGACAAGGTCAAGGTCTTCGCCAACGTCGGCGGCAACACGCTGGAGGAGCGCGCCCGGCAGGCCGCCGACTTCGTGGCTCAGGGCTACACCTCGCTCCGCACCATCCCGATGTTCGAGGGCTTCGAGCAGCGGCCGTCCTCGCAGACGGTCACCGAGGCCATCGACATCGTCAAGGCGATCCGCGAGGCGGTCGGTTTCGGCATCGACCTGGGCGTGGAGATCCACCGCAACTTCTCGAAGCACGAGATCGTCGTCTTCGGCAACGCCGTGCTGCCGTACCGGCTGCTCTACATCGAAGATCCGCTGGCCCCGGAGAGCACCGACGCGCTCAAGTACGTGGCTGCCCACGTCAACGTGCCGATCGCGGCCGGCGAGCGCTCGTACAACCTCTACCAGTTCAAGGAGATCATCGACACCGGCGCGGTCGCGCTGATCCGGCCGGACCTGTCGCTGGCGGGCGGCTTCACCCAGGTCAAGAAGATCGCGGCGCTGGCCGAGTCGGCGTTCATCGGCGTCTTCCCGCACCTGATGGGCAGCCCGATCAACATGGCCACCTACGTCCAGCTCGACGCGGCGATCCCGAACTACTTCCTCCAGGAGGCGTATCCCGTCGCCGACAGGCTGAACGACATCCTCGAAGCGCCGCTGGTGCGCGATGGCGGCTACGTCGTGGTGCCGGACCGCCCGGGCATCGGGCTGGAGATCCGCGAGGAGAAGCTGAAGGATCACCCGTACCGGCCGTACACGACGCGCGGCTGGTTCCGCGAGGATGGGTCGGTCGCGCACTAGGCAGACGGAAGGAACACAACCATGATCGTTGGTGACGGCAAGTACCGCTACGAGGTTGTCGAGGGCTGGGAGCAACTGCCGGCCGGCTGGTCGCACGGCGACGTGGCCGGCGTGGCGACCGACTCGCAGGACCGGGTCTACGTCTTCAATCGCAGCGAGCACCCGGTCATCATCTATGACCGCGACGGCAAGTTCCTCGACACCTGGGGTGACACCACGCTCTACCCCCGCGCCCACGGCATCACCATCGTCAACGACGAGGTGTTCCTGGTGGACGCGACGGACCAGACGGTCCGCAAGTGCACGCTCGACGGCAAGGTGCTGATGACGCTCGGCGTCCCCGGGCAGGTCTCGGACACCGGCTACAACGCCAAGGCCCCGAGCAACCTGACGACCATCGCGCGGGCGGCCGGGCCGTTCAACGTCCCGACCCGGGCGGCCGTCGCCCCGAACGGCGAGATCTACGTCTCGGATGGGTACGGCAACGCGCGGGTCCACCGCTACTCGGCGGACGGCAAGCTGTTGCAGTCCTGGGGCGAGCCGGGTACCGGCCCCGGCCAGTTCAACCTCGTCCACTCGGTCTGGGTGCACACGGACGGCCGCGTCTTCATCTGCGACCGCGAGAACGACCGCGTCCAGATCTTCGGCCCCGCGGGCGAGCTGCTGACCATCTGGGACCACGTGACCCGCCCCGGCGACCTGTGCATTGGCGCGGACGGCACCGTCTACATCGGTGAGATGGGCTGGGAGAAGGGCACCACCAACATGGCCGGCAAGCTGCTGCCGGAGGACCGCCCATCCCGCCTGACCGTCCGCGACATCGACGGCAACATCCTGTCCACCTGGGGCGGCAAGGATCCGTGCGCGCTGGATGGCTTCTCCGCGCCGCACGGGATGTGGGTGGACTCGCGCGGCGACCTGTACGTCGGCGAGGTCACGAAGACGGCGCTCTCGGCCTTCTTCAAGAACACGACCTGGGACGAGCGCTGCCACTCGCTGATCAAGTTCGCGCGGATCTAGAGGGACGCACCATGAGACTCGAAGGGAAGGTCGCGCTGATCACCGGCAGCGGCCACGGCATCGGGCGCGGCATCGCGATGGCCTACGCCCGCGAAGGCGCGAAGGTCATCGTCAACGACCTCGAACGTGACCCGAGCATCGGGCACGCCGAGGAGGCGGCGAAGCTGATCGCCGAGGCTGGCGGCGACGTCGAGGTGGTGCTGGGCGACGCCAGCGACACCTCCGACATGGAGCGCGTCGTCAAGGCGACCGTCGAGCGTTTCGGCAAGCTGGACATCCTCGTCAACAACGCCAACCCCGGCCGGCGCGATCCGAACGCCTCGCGGGCGTACCTGGATCAGAGCGAGGATCAGCTCTACCAGGGCTTCTATCTGCCGTTCAAAGCGGCGTTCGTGAACACCCAACTGGCGGCCCGCGAGATGGTCAGGCAGGGCACGGGCGGCCAGGTCATCACCATTACCTCGGTCCACCAGGAGCGGGCCTGGGGCTGGGACTCGGTCTACGGCTCGATGAAGGCGGCCTTGCGACGGCTGGTCATGAGCCAGGCCCGCGAGCTTGCCCCCCACAAGATCCGGGTGAACGCCATCGCGCCGGGTTTCATCGACAATCGCCTGTTCCCCGGCGAGCGCGGCGAGCGGTACGACTCGTACAACGTCCGCGCCGAGACCGAGGTCTTGCTCGGCCCGGGCAAGCCGTCCGACATCGCCGGCGCAGCCGTCTACCTCGCCTCGGACGAGGCCCGGTACGTCACCGGCACCTGCATCCTGGTGGACGGCGGCATGCTGCTGCCGCCGATCACGGAGATCTAGGCGGAGATGACCTCACCCCCCAACCCCCTCTCCGCGTCGGAGAGGGGGAGTGAAGGGACATGCATGCAGCCGAATCTTGTCTACGTCGGTACCTACACCCGGCACGGCGTCGCGACGGGCATCGAGACCTACCGCCGCGATCCAGAGTCGGGCGTGTTGACCCACCTGTCCACCGCACCGATGGTCGATCCGTCGTTCCTGGCGTTCAGCCCGGACAAGCGCTTCCTGTTCGCCGTGCGCGAGCTGCGCGAGGCGGCCGGCGAAGGCCCGGGCGACGCCGTCTCGTTCGCCATCGACCAGGAGACCGGCGCGCTCACCCAACTGAGCGAGCAGTCCACCCACGGCGGCGAGCCCTGCCATCTGACCACCGACCCGAGCGGCTCGGTGCTGATCGTCGCGAACCACGAGAACGGGACCGTCGCCGTCTTCCCGATCGACCCGGACGGCACGCTGCAGCCGACCTCGGACCTCCAGCAGCATGTCGGCTCCGGCCCCGGCCCGAGTCAGCAGGGGCCGCACGCCCACTTCGTCACCTTCGACCCGGCGCAGCAGCGCATCCTCGTCTGCGACAAGGGCATCGACAAGGTGATGATCTACCGGCTCGATGCGGCGGCGAAGAAGCTCGTGCCGGCCGATCCGCCGTTCGCGCGGCTCCACAGCGGCGCGGCCCCCCGGCACATCGCCTTCCACCCGAACGGCCGCTTTGCCTACGTCAACGGCGAGGCCGACCTGACGATCACGGCGTTCACCTACGACGCCGCCGCGGGCGTCCTCAAGGAGCTGCACTACCTCTCGACCCTCCCCGAGGGCACGAAGATCGAGCGGATGTCGACGGCGCAGATCCTGGTCGCTCCATCTGGGCGGTTCGTCTACGTCTCGAACCGGGGTCACGACACCATCGCGATCTTCGAGATCGACCAGGAGACGGGCCGGTTGACGGCGCGCGGGCACGCCTCCAGCGGCGGCAAGACGCCCCGCAACTTCAACATCGATCCGAGCGGCACGTTCCTGTACGCGGCCAACCAGGGCTCGGACAGCATCGTCCAGTTCCGGATCGATGGGGAGACGGGTCAGCTCACCCCGACCGGCAACGTCACCACGGTCGGCGCGCCGGTCTGCATCCTGTTTGCGTAGGAGTCCTCGGTTTCAGGTTTCGGGTTTCGGGGGTGGTCCCCTGAAACCCGAAACCCAGCATCTGAAACCCGCGAACTACACCCACGACTCACCCCGGAACGTCTCGATGGAGCCGTCCAGCCAGTCGGCGATGCTGTTGGACCGGGCCACAAAGGCATCCTCAAACGTCTGGGCGTGCTCCCAGGTCGTGAGGGTCTTCCAGCCGTTCGTCGAGGCGTTCATCATCCGGACGTCGTCCTCGTCCACCTGGATCATGCCTCGGTGCCGTAGAAGATGCAGTTGATCGAAGCCGTCTCACGCGGCGTCAGATCGCTCTCGATGGTGGCCTGCGCGCCGTTCGCGAACTGGATCAGCCCGACGCAGCTGTCCTCACTCGTCCCGCGCGGCCGGCGTGATGTCCGCCAGGGCCACCAGCCCCGTCCGCTCGCTGTGGGTCCAGCCGTAGGCGTGCGACCGGCCGATGAGACCACAGCCGATCAGGCCCACCCGATACCGTGTCATATGACGATGCTCTTCCCGCGCTACGGGCGCGCCAGCACCTCAAGCTCGGGGAACTCGGCGCGGTGGGCCTGCGTCAGCGCCGCCAGCGCCTCCGGCTCTGAGCCGAGATAGGCGTCCAGCACGTCGTCGCGGCCAGCCACCGACATCAGCTTGTCCAGGTAGCCCTGGACTTCGAGCAGGTCCGGTCGTGCGTGCTTCGACGGTCCGGCGTAGCGGGTCTCCATCAGCGTGGCCATCGCCTCGTCCAGCAGGTAGGACGCATACGGCAACCCCCGCCGATCCTCCACCGGCAGCCAGATGCGGCGGCCCGCCGGCTGCTCCTGGAGCCAGAAGCCGCTGGCGCGCAGCAGCCGGCCTTCGCCCTCCGACCAGCGACGCGCCTTCGGCATGGCGTGCCAGAACTCGTGCACCAGCACCCGCCGCAGCTCGGCCGAGGGGACGTGCTCGGCGTTGACGCGGATGCGGTCGCTGCTCACGTCGTAGTAGGCGTAGCTGGCGAGGGCCGCCTGGGCCCGGGTTGAGGGGAACGCATCGCCGAGGTTCTTGATCGCGCCGCGCGGATCGGTCCGGTACTGTTCGAGCAAGGCATCGCGTTTCTGGAGATCGGCGTCGAATGTGCTGTACACCAGGAACTCGAACGGGCTGAGCAGATCCACCCGCCCCGCGATCTCGCGCGGCTTCTCGCGGTAGCAGCCGTCGAGGCCAAGCTCGGCCGCCTGCTTCGTCACCACGGTTGTTGCCTCGGCCAGCGCCGCCGCCTGCTCGGTCTCGTTCGGACGGTAGGCGAACGGGGCGGGCAGGTCCGCGGCGACGCTCGCCGGCGCGACTGCCCGGCTGGCCGGCCGCTCAGGGGCCGAGGCGCAGGCCGGGTCCAGGGCCGGGGCGGCCAGGACGACGGGCGGCGCACCCGTCGCCGCCGCGGCGCTCGCCAGCAGCGCCAGCGCGGCCGCGGCGGCCCACGTCCGCCGAGCGACTGGCACCGGCGGCCTGGCGCGCATCAGCTGCATCCGGACACCCCCCGCGCGGCAACCTCGTCAACTGCCTGGATCAGCTCGGTCAGGTCGAACGGCTTGGTGAGCGCGCGCGACACCGACCGCCGTTCCTCGCGAGACAGCAGCTCGGTGCTGCCCGAGACGACGACGACCGGCAGTCGGTCGGTGGCGCGCTCGGCCATCAGCCGCTGCAGCACGGCGCGCCCGTCAAGGTCTGGCAGCTCCAGGTCGAGCGTGATGACGACCGGCCGCAGCTCGCGGATGACGCGCAACGCCTTGCGCCCGTCCCGCACGACGACCGGCTGGTAGCCGGCGTCTTCGAGAATAGCGGCGATCAGGAGCGCGATGGTCAGGTCGTCTTCGACGACGAGCACCTGGTTGTCAGAGGGTGCGGGTGAGCGCCCTTGTGGATCTAGCATCTACCTCTCCGGTGATCTCGATCAGCAATCTCACCAGGAGCTAAAGCAGAATCCGTACCGCAATCTCACATTAGCTCAGCAGAACCCCCATCCACGAGCGAAACATGACCCGTCATTCGCGGCCGTTTGTCCCCTCTGCCGCGTGCCTTCGCCCGATGAGACACGCCCCGGCTCCGCAGTCAGGGCCTGCGAGATCCGTGCCACCCGACAGTACGGTCAGCAGCGGTACGGACGGGCGTGGCGAGACGCGCGGCCTGGAGGGGCGCCAGATGGAGCGAGCAGTCGGGCAGGATGGCGGGCAGACACCCGGACAGGGGATCGGTAACTATCGGCTGGTCGCGCGCGTCGGGGTCGGTCTGGACACCGAGGTCTGGCAGGCTGAGGACGTTGTGCGCGGTCGAACGGTCGCGCTCAAGCTGTATCCCTCGCGGTTCGCCCTGGACTGGTCGTTCGTGCAGCGGCTCAAGCGCACCGCACGCGTCGCCGCCGAGCTGCGCCACCCGAACCTGCTGCCCTGCCTGGATGCCGGCGCGGCGGATGGCCGGGCGTACGTGGCGAGTCCGCTGGCTGCCGACGGCTCGCTGGCCCAGCGCCTGGCCGGCCAGCCCTGGACCGTGGACGCGGCCATCACGCTCCTGGGGCCGCTCGCCAGCGGCCTCGACGCCATGCACGGCCAAAACGGGGTGCATCGCAACCTCAAGCCATCGAACGTCCTGTTCGACGGAAGCACGCCGCTCCTCTGCGACATCCTCACGCCGCGCCCGTTCGACCCTTTGGAGGATCTCGCGCAGTTCGGGCACCTGGCGCTTGCCCCCGAGTACGCCGCCCCCGAGCAGGTGGCTGGCGACGCCACGCCCTCCAGCCGCCTGAGCGACCTGTACAGCTTCGGCGCGCTGGCGTTCGAGCTGCTGACGGGCCGGCCGCCGTTCGTCGGGCCGTCCACGGTCGGCGTGCTGTACGCGCACATCGCCATGCCGTTGCCGTCCGCCGCTGACCTGAACCCCGCGCTGCCGGCCGCCGTCGATCTCGTGCTCGGGACGATGCTGGCGAAGGATCCTTGCCACCGCTTCGCGAGCGCGGTGGCCTTTGTCACCGCGCTGGGGCACGCCATCAGCCCGACGTGGCAGCAGGCGGTCGGCGGCGTGACGGGCTACGGGCACAACCTCGATGAGGTGCGCCAGCCCGGCCGGCGCACCCGCCTGCGCTGGCGCGAGCTGTAGGCAGCGTGGAGGCGTGTCCCGCCTGCCAGTCGCGCTAGACGTTTGGACGCTGTCGGGCGAACGTCAGCGAGCTGGCTTGAACCGGTTCCGGGCCAGCGCCGCCATTTCCAGCAGCCCGATCCCACCGTGCACCGCCAGGTTGAACGCCGCGTCGTGCTCCCGTGCGTAGTGCTTGTCGTAGAAGACGCGCATCGCGTCGTAGAACGCGCGGATCGAGGAGACCGGCCGCTGGCGGCTGCTCTGGCCCTTCAGGTGCAAGACCGTCACGGCCGGGTGGTAGCGCACCCGCCAGCCAGCCGCTTTGATCCGGTAGGCCCAGTCCAGATCCTCGCCGTACATCCGATAGGCCTCGTCGAACATGCCGACGCGCTCCACGACCTCGCGGCGCAGCAGCATGTACGCCCCGCACACTGAGTCCACGTCCATGGCCGTGTCTTCGTCCACGTTCAGCAGGTTGTAGCGGGCGAAGCGGGGATGGTTCGGGAAGAGGCGTGCCAGCCCGAACAGCCGGTAGAATGCCACTTCCGGCGACGGGAACGAGCGCCGGCAGGCCCGGTCCAGCGTGCCGTCGCCCCGGATCAGCTTCGGGCCGAGCGCCCCGATGTCCGGGTGGCGCTCCATCTCGGCGATGGTGTCCACCAGGGCGTTGGGCGGCAGCTTCGTGTCGGGATTGAGGATCAGCAGGTAGCGGTAGCGGCCGGCCGCCTCGCGGATGGCCAGGTTGTTCGCCGCGCCGTACCCTCGGTTCCAGGTGCTGGCGATCAGCCGGACCCACGGGAACTCCTCGCGGACCATCTCGACCGAACCGTCGCCCGAGGCGTTGTCCACCACCCAGACCTCGCCGGTGAGCGTCGCAAGGTCGTGCTCCAACGAGCGAAGGCAGTCGCGCAGGAGGTCGCGCACTTTGTAGTTGACGATGACCACGGAAACGTCGAGCAGGGGCGTCTCGGCATCCCGCGGCGTGCTGGCGTTCGTGTCGGTCAGAACCACAGGATCCTCCAGTAGCCGCCGCAGCGCTCGCGGAACAGGTCCGGGCTGATCCGCCGGCGCAGCACGGCCCGCAGGCTCCGCGCGAAGCGATACGCCGTGCCGGCCCAGACAATGGCTTTGAGCAACGCGTAGCCGCCTCCGCCGTAGTGCCGATGGTAGAAGATCGCCTGCGAGCGGTGGAACTCGACGGACATCTTCTCGCTGGCGGCCGAGGTGCTGGCGGCGCTGACGTGCATGACCCGGGCGTCCGGGCAATAGTAGTTGCGCCAGCCGGCCTTCAGGGCGCGCGCGCAGAGGTCCGTCTCCTCGTAGTACATGAAGAATGCTGGATCGAACAGCCCGAACTGCTCGACGGCCTCACGGCGGAGCAGCAGGCAGGCGCCCAGCAGGTGCTCGGTCTGGAAGGGGTGGTCGTAGGAGGATGGCGGGTACCGCCCGTTGCGCTCGCTGTCGAGCGGCGCCAGCCCGTCGAAGAACCCGAAGAGCGCCTGCTTCCAGTCTGGCAGCCGGAACGCCGAGTGCTGGAACCGCCCGTCCTCGTACTCCAGGCGCGCCCCGACGAGTGCGGCGTCCGGGTGGGCGTCGGCAAACCGGACCAGGGCCGCCAGGCTCCCGGGCCGCACTACGATATCCTGGTTCAGCACCATCAGATAGCGGCCACGCGCCACGGCCAGCCCCTGGTTGCAGGCTCGCCCGTACCCGACGTTCTCCCCGTTCGCGATGACTCTGACCGTCGGGTAGCGCTCACCGACAGCGGCAGCCGTGCCGTCCGCCGAGGCGTTGTCCACGACGATCGGCTCAAGGCTCGGGGCGTCGGGGTCGGCCAGGAGCGAGTCGAGGCAGCGGGCCACCAGCTCGCGGCGGTTGTAGCTGACGACGACGACGGAGAGGGTCGCCGTCACGGCGTCACCATGATCGAGCGGAGGTAGCCAATCGGCGCGCGCCGCCGCTGCTGGATCGTGCGGCGCTCGGCCTGGAGCCGTGGCAGCTCCAGCAGGCCGGCGAGCTGGCCGCGCAGCTTGGCCCGAGCGGCCGGCTCGCGGATGTGCCGCAGCGACTCCAGCGCCATCGTCAACTGCGCCCGGGCGATCTTCGGCCAGACCCGCCGCAGCAGCGGCCCCGGCATGTTCCGCGCGATGACTCGCAGAAAGTTGCGCCCGCAGTAGTAGCTCGCCAGCGGTCCGCCGCCCGTCGCGCTCAGCATGTGGTAGACGATGGCCGTCGGGACGTAGACGCAACGATACCCAAGCAACTGGCTGCGGAACGAGAGATCGACATCCTCGCAGTACATGAAGAAACTGTCTTCGAACGACCCGACATCGTCGAGCATGGCCCGGCGGTAGGCTGCCGCGCCCGCGCACGCCCCGAAGATCAGCTCTGGCCGGTCGTACTGGCCGTCGTCGTGCTGCCAGACGCCGCGGTTGCCCGGCATGCCGTCCAGGCCGTAGAAGTCGCCGGCCGAGTGGATGGTGTCGCGGCGGTCGAACAGGAGCAGCTTGGACGCCGCCGAGCCAGCCTCGGGGTGGGCCTCGAGCGCCGCGTGCAGCTCGGCGAGCCAGCGCGGATCGGCCTCGGTGTCATTGTTGAGGGTGGCGATGATCGGGGCGTCGGTGTGGGGGAGGGCGGCGTTGGTGCCGCCGGCCAGCCCGAGGTTCTCGGTCAACGCCAGGATGCGGACCTCGGGAAACTCCGCGCGGACCAGCGCCAGCGAGTCGTCCGAGGAGCCGTTGTCGACCAGGACCGTCTCAAAATCCGTGAACGTCTGCGCCCGCAGCGCCCCGAGACAGGTCCGCAGCAGGTGAGCGCCATTCCAGTTGACGACGACGACGGCAATCTGAGGTACTGACATACGACAACCGGCCGTGCTGGCCGCGCCGATTATACGGCCCGGCGGCAGCACGGCCGGCGGATTTCGCCGGCGAGGTGAGGGGCGCTGACGGGTACGGGCCGCCCGTCGTCAGACCGGGTAGCCGGCCATCCGCTGCAGCCGCTTGATCCGCTCCGAGATCGGCGGGTGCGTCGAGAACAGGTTGCCGATGAACTGCCCACTCAAGGGGTTCACGATGAACAGCGGCGCCGCTGCCGGGTTCACGTCCATCGGCATCCGCTGCGAGCCTGCCTCCAGCTTCTGGAGCGCCGAGGCCAGCGCCATCGGATCGCCCACGATGTGGGCGCCGGTGTCGTCCGCGCCGTACTCGCGCGAGCGGGAGATCGCCATCTGGATCAGCGTGGCGGCCAGCGGAGCCAGGATGATCATCCCGAGCGCCGCGATCGGGTTGACGCCGCGCTCGCCGTCCCGCGAGCCGCCGAACCCACCGAAGAACGCCGCGAACTGGAGCATGTGCGCGATCATTACGATGGCCCCGGCGACCGTCGCCGCGATGGACGAGATCAGGATGTCCTTGTTCTTGACGTGCCCCAGCTCGTGCCCGAGGACGGCCATCAGCTCATCGCGATTCAGGATCTGCTGGATGCCCGTGGTCACGGCCACCAGCGCATGGTTCTGGTCGCGGCCCGTGGCGAAGGCGTTCGGCGACGGGCTCTCGACTATCGCGACGCGCGGCTTCGGCAGGCCCGCGCGGTACGCCAGCTCTTCGACGATGCCGTGCAGCTGCGGGGCCTCTTCAGGCGAGACCTCGCGCGCGCCGGCCATCTTCATCGCGATCTGGTCCGAGAACCAGTACGACGCAAAGTTCATGACCACCGCCATGCCAAAGGCGACGATCATGCCGGTGGTGCCGCCGAGCACCCGCCCCATCACGACCAGGAGGCCGGTCAGGGCGCCCAGGAGAATGACGGACTTGATGGTATTCGACATGGGTTCAGCTCCTCTGTGAGACGACGCCGCTGGCACCTGGCCGCCCACGGCCACACACCCAGGGTTGCCCACGGGCAGATGCACGATGCAGGCCCGGTTGGGCGGGTGCGACCTGGGCGGGTGTGACCTGGGCGGGTGCGACCTGGGCGGGTGCGACGCGGCGTCTCGAATGCCTCACTGGTATTGTCGGTGCGCGCTCGTTAGCGGCGCATAAGTGCAGCATAAATGCCGCGTAAGAGGTTGATGAGAGGATCGTGAAGCGTTCAGACGCGCCCCGTGCGGCGCGGCTACACTCCTGGTGTGAGTAACGCGAAGCTGCTCCTGGTAGACGACGATCCCCGCGTGCTGTCGGCGGTTGGCCGGCGGCTCGGCTTCGAGGGCTTCCAGGTCGATCTGGCGGCCTCCGGCGACGAGGCCCTGGCCCTGGCGGCGCGCTCCGTCCCCGATCTGGTGATCCTCGACGTGATGATGCCCGGCATGGACGGCCTGGAGACGGCTCGCCGGTTGCGACGCGACAGTCAGGTACCGATCCTGATGCTGACGGCCCGCGACGCCATCGCCGACCGTGTCGCCGGCCTCCGCAGCGGCGCGGACGACTACCTTGTCAAGCCGTTCGCGTTCGAGGAGCTGCTGGCGCGGATCGAGGCGCTGCTGCGGCGCTCGCGACCGCCCCAGGTCGAGACGCTGACCTTCGCGGATGTCGAGCTGGACACCCGCACCCACGAGGTCACGCGGGCCGGCGCGCCCATTGAGCTGACGGCGCGCGGCTTCACCCTGCTGGAGTACTTCCTGCGTCACCCGCGCCAGGTGCTGACCCGCGAGCAGATCTTCCGGGCGATCTGGGGCTCGGACTTCCTGGGGGCGTCGAACGTCATCGACGTGAATATCAGCTACCTGCGTGACCGGCTGGAGTCGAACGGCGGGACGCGCCTGATCCACACGGTGCGCGGTGTCGGGTACGCGCTCCGCGAGCCGAATCCCGGCCGCGAGTAGAGAAACGTAGCCGCGGTGACCCTCAAGGCGATACTGGCGCTGACCCAGGTCGCGATTCTGGCGGCCGGCATGGCGCTGCTCGGGACGCTGGTCGTCGAGTCGTTCGAGCGGACGCTGCGCGCCGACGCCGACCAGCTGCTGTCCGCGCGCGCCGACGCCCTCGAAGCGACCGTTCTCGGGATGCTCCAGACGGGGGCTGGCGACCCGGCCAGCTTCGATCCGAACTCGCCCGGCTTCGACGCCTTCTCCGAGCCGCGCCTCTTCTTCGAGATCTGGGACGGTGAGGGCCGTGCCATCGCGGCGTCGCCGGGCCTGCCGGCCGGCGGCCTGCCCTGGACCGATCAGACCCGTGCAGCCGCCGAAAGCGGCCGCCCGTTGACGGAGTCGGTGTCGGTGAACGGCCGCCGTGCGCGGGTCGTCACCCGGCCCATCGTCGAGCACGGGCGGGTGACCGCCGTCGTGCGGATTGGGGAGTCGCTCCAGGCCATCGACCAGGCGGTGAACGATCTTCTCCGGCCGCTGACGGTGGGGAGCGTGCTGGTGCTGCTGGTCTGCATCGTGGCGACGTGGCTCGTGGTGAGCCGCGCGCTCGATCCGCTGGAGGAGATCGCGGCCACCGCCCAGCGTATCGCCGCGACTGGCGATGTCGGCCTCTCCGTCCGCCCGGAGGGCACCGCCGAGGTCCGCCGGCTGGCGACCTCGTTCGACCACATGATCGGCCGGCTGCGCCGCCTGCTCGACTCCCAGCGGCAGTTGCTCGCCGACACCTCCCACGAGCTACGCAACCCGCTGACGGTCATTCGCACCGACCTCGACTTGCTTGGCCTCGACCTCGACGCCGAGACGCGCCAGGAGGTCGCTGCCGAGGCCCAGGAGGAGGCCGAGCGGATGAGCCGCCTCGTGGCCGACCTGCTGTTCCTGTCCCGCGAGGAGGAGGCCGCCGTCGGGGATGCCGAGCCGGTGCGCCTGGACCGGCTGGCTGAGGAGGTCGTCGAGCGGCTGATGGCGCTCGCGCCCGAGCACGAGGTCCGCGCCGAGGACGCCGGGCCGGTCGTGGTGCTCGGCAACGAGGACCGGCTCCGCCAACTGGTGACGAACCTCGTGGAAAACGGTATCCGCTACACGCCGCCTGGCGGGCACATCACGGTGCGCGCGTGCCGGCCGGACGAGAGGACGGCGCGGCTGGAGGTTGCGGACGACGGCATCGGCATTCCCTCCGAGCACCTGCCCCGTGTCTTCGACCGCTTCTACCGGGTGGACCCGGCCCGCAGCCGTGCGACGGGCGGCACCGGGCTGGGGTTGTCCATCGTCAAGCACATCGTGGAGGTACACGGCGGCAGCGTGTGGGCCGAGAGCGAGCCGGGCGTCGGAAGCAGGTTCGTGGTGACGCTGCCGGCCGCCCCGCCCGACGTGCGCAAGGGGGCCGTCGGCGAGGAGTGAGCCACCATCACGCATCGTCATCCCGAGCAGGCCGGAGTGGTCATCGCGAACGAAGTGAGTCCATGTGGCAAGCACCGGGCAAGCCTGACGACCCTCCACCCCGTCATCCCGAGCAGAGCGAGCTTGCGAGCGCAGTCGAGGGATCTTCCCCATCGATTCACTCGTGCTTGCCAGGGAAGATCCCTCCGCTTCGCTCGTTCCTCGCGACGGTCGGGATGACGGCGTGGTCGTGCCTCGCGACGGTCGGGATGACGTGACGGGGTGTGGGCGGGTGCCTCGCGACGGTCGGGATGACGGCCGGTTTGGCATGGCGGCAGGCTACGCCAGCGAGCTTCCCGCCCACGAGGCCAGCCCGGGCGTCCCCAGCAGTCCCAGCAGCAGCGCCTTCTGCGCGTGCAACCGGTTCTCTGCCTGCTGGAACGCCACCGACCGCGGTCCGTCCAGCACGCCGTCCGTGATCTCGTCGCCGCGATGGGCCGGCAGGCAGTGCATGGCCACCGTGTGCGACTGCGCCTTGCCCATCAACGCCTCGTTGATCTGGTACGGCTTGAAGATCGGGCGGCGTCTTGCCGCCTCATGCTCCTGGCCCATGCTGTACCAGGAGTCGGCATAGACGGCGTCCGCGTTCGCCACCGCAACCGCTGGATCGCGGCAGACCTCGACGAACGCGTTGCCGACCTTCGCGTCGGCGTGAGCCTGCTCGAGGATCGCCCCGGCCGGCTCGTACTCGGCTGGCGTGGCGAGGCAGAGGTTGACCCCGAGGCGCGGCAGCGCCAGCAGCAACGAGTTCGCCACGTTGTTGGCATCCCCGACATACGCGACAGTCAACCCGCGTAGCTGCCCGAACCGCTCCTTGAGGGTCAGGAGGTCGGCCAGGATCTGGCAGGGATGCTCGTCATCCGAGAGGCCGCTGATGACCGGGACCGGGCAATGCTGCGCCAGCTCCTTCGCCACTTCGTGCGCGAAGACCCGCACGGCCACCGCGTCGACATAACAACCCAGGGTCCGCGCCACGTCGGGGACGGACTCGCGGGTGCCCAGCCCGACCTCGGTGGGGCCAAGGAAGCGCGACGTGCCGCCAAGCTGCTCCATCGCGATCTCGAACGAGAGGCGGGTCCGCAGCGACGGCTTGAGGAACAGCAACGCGAGGGCCTTGCCGGCCAGCGGCGCGTTGGTCAGGCCGGCCTTGCGCTCAGCCTTGAGGCGGGCCGCCACGTCCAGGAGGGCCACGATCTCGGGGGTGGACAGGTCGGCAATGCTGATCACATCGCGCTTCATGGGAGGAGTCTCCAGCGGTGGGGCGCACCGAACGCAAAGACGGGGCTGGCTCTCAAACGAGAGGGCCAGCCCCGTCAGGGAGTGCGCGTGGCGAAAGGGGAGCGGTCTACCGGGGGACGGAGAGGGAGGGCGCGGCTGGCCGGCTCATGGCAGGATGCCTGAGCCTGGGCCCGATGGTGCGCGCGACCAGTTCCGTCATGCTGCGAGGAGTGTAGCAGGCGCGCCGCGCGGCCTGCTGGCGGTGCGCGTGCCGTGGGTGATGCTCAGGTCTGCACCGGCGCCAGGACCACACGAAGCCCCTTCCTGCACCAGAAGGGGCTTCGTCGTGTGGACTACGGATGGGCGGTCCGCCCGCTGTGGCCCTGAGGGAGCCTTGAGAGGCTCCAGCGTCTCTCAACCTGAGCGTGTCCCGTAGCCACGGAGCGGCATTAGCCGCGCAGTGGCATCACCACCTCGTTCCAGATCCAGCGTGCGCCCTTGGCGCTGTACGGCTGCGGGCAGGTGTAGATCAGGTGCGTGGCGCCCCGCCCGATGTACTGGCGGCTGAGGTCGAGCAACTCGGCGGCCGAGGCGCCGGCTCGGAACTGGGTTGAGCGCTCGATGGTCTTCGGGTCACGCCCGATGGCCCGGCAGTGCTCGTCCAGGACGGCGCTCTTGTGCGCGAACTCCTCCGGGGTGCCGCCGGAATAGTTCCACTCGGCGGCGTACCTGGCCGTCGTGCGGAGGGTCACCTTCTCGCCCTTCGCGCCGATCACCAGCGGCGGATGCGGATTCTGGATCGCCTTCGGCTCGTGGTACGCCTCTTTGAGGGTGTAGTACTGGCCGTTGAAGGTGGTCCGCTCCTGGGTCCAGAGCGAGATCAGGATCTGGCAGGCCTCGTCGAGCGCGCGGACGCGGTCCTTCAGGGGCGGCAGGGTGATGCCGTACTGCTCGTGTTCGGCCTCCATCCAGCCGGCCCCCAGCCCGACCTCGACCCGCCCGCCGGAGATGCGGTCGATGGTCGTGGCGATCTTGGCGAGCAGGCTCGGGTGGCGGAACGTGTTCGAGGTGACCAGCAGCCCGCCCCGGATGCTCTTGCTGAGCGCCAGGAGCGCCGCCAGGATCGACCAGCCCTCCTCCTCGGGCGCGGACAGGTCGTTCTGGTTGAGCAGATGGTCGTGGAGCCAGCCGGTATCGAAGCCGAGCCGGTCGGCCTCCAGCCATGCTTCCTTGGCGTCGTCGTAGAGGCCGGTCATCTGGGCGACTTTGATGCCCACGCGGACCTGTGGTGCTGCCACCTTGCCACTCCCCACACTGGTGTCGGGCGAGTATAGGCCAGACCCGCACGGCGGCATGATGTGGCGCGAAGCCCGCTGAGGGACTGACGGCCGCCACGGCACGACATCAGCCGTGGCGGCCGAGATGCGACGCTACGCCGAGCCGTTCGGGTGCGCGGCTTCCAACCCCAGCACCACTCGCTCTGGCGTGAGCGGCAGCGTGGTCAGGCGGACACCCGTGGCGTCGTGGACCGCGTTGGCGATGGCCGCGAGCGCGGGCACGATTGGCGGCTCGCCGACGCCGCGCGCCCCCATCGGACCAGATGGGGCCGGCACCTCGATCACAATCGTCTCGATGTCCGGCACGTCGGCCGCCGTGAGCTTGCGATAGTCCAGCAGGCTCGGGTTCATCAGCCGGCCGCTGTCGCTGTACATCAGACCTTCGGTCAGCGCGAAGCCGAGGCTCTGCACGGCGCCACCCTGCATCTGGCCCTCCGCGCCGAGCGGGTTGATCAGCTTGCCGACGTCCTGCACGACCACGAAGTCATGCAGCGTGATCTGGCCGGTGTCCGGGTCGATCTCGATGCGGGCCAGCTCGGCGGCGAAGGCCGGCGCCAGCTCCGAGACGCCCGCGGCGCCCAGCCCGATGATCGGGCCGCGCGACGAGGCCAGCGCCGTCGCCTTCTTCGCGATGGCCGAGAGGGTCATCGACTTGCCCGGCACGCCCTGGACCACCACCGCGTCGCCGTCGATGTCGAGGTCGTCCGGAGACGCCTCCAGCTCGTCGGCGGCCACACTCAGCGTCCTGGTGCGGGCATCCTTCGCCGCTGCCACCACGGCGCTGCCGACCGAGTAGGTCGTCTTCGAGCCGGCGCTCAGGCCAGTCCACGGCGAGCTGTCGGTGTCGCCGGTGACGATCTTGACCTTGCTGATGTCGACGCCGTAGGTCTCGGCAGCCATCATCGCGAGGCCCTGATTGGTGCCGGCAATGTCCACCGAGCCGGTGAAGACGGTCAGCGTGCCGTCCGTATCGAGCCGCATGGTGGCGCTGGACGGCTGCGCGCCCGGCACCCACCCGCCAACGGCCACGCCGGTCCCCCGGTAGCCAGCGCCGTTCTTGCCGCCGCTCTCACGCCAGGCGTCTCGAGTCTGCCAGAACGGGTGCTCGAGCATGCGCTCGAGGCACTCCCAGGCGCCGTTGACCGCCCACTTCTGGCCGTGCGCCATCAGGTCGCCGCCGCGCTGGAGGTGCTTCAGCTTGTACTGGCCCGGATCCAGCCCGAGCTGCCGCGCGATCTGGTCCATGTGCGAGTCGATGACATAGGCGGTCTGCGGGGCCATCGGGGCGCGGTACGCCGCGATGCTCGGCTTGTGCGTCAGCACCTCGTAGCCGGTCACCTGGAAGGTCGGCCACTGGTAGACGGACGCCAGGAATACGCCACTCATCGTCAGCACGGCCCCCGAGTACGCGCCGGCCTCGATGACCGTCTCGCCCTCCAGCGCCATCGGGGTGCCGTCCTGCTTGACGCCGGTCCGGAGCTTGATGGTCACGCTCGGGGCCGGCATGCCCGCCTCGAGCTCTTCGCGGCGCGTCATGATGTACTTGACCGGCCGCCGCGTCACCTGCGAGAGCAGGACGGTGATCGGCTCGGTCAGCGCGCGGATCTTCGCGCCGAAGCCACCGCCGCACTCCATCGGGATGACCTTGACGATCTCCTCGGGGATCTGCAGCACATCCGCGATCTCGGCCCGCGTGTTGAAGGAGCCCTGGGTGCTGGCGTACACCGTGATGCGGCCGGTCTGATCGACGTGCGCGACGGTGCCATGGGTCTCGATGTACCCCTGGTGGACCATCGGAACGTGGTACGTCTTCTCCAGGATCACGTCGGACTCGGCGAACGCCGCCGCGAGATCCCCCGCCCGAGCTTCGAGGTCTGGGTGACGTTCGGGGCGGTCTTCACCTGCTCGGTGGCGGTGGCAGCGATGCCAGAGTGGGCCAGGGCTTCGGAGGTGTCGGCTTCGGTGCCCTCGTCGGCGACGCGCGGGGCATCCCAGTCCATCGACTTGATCGGGTCAACGGCCGCCGGCAGCACCTCGTACTCGACCTCGATCAGGTCGAGCGCCTCGTCCGCGATCGCCAGCTCGTCGGCGGCGACGGCTGCCACCGGCTGGCCGGCAAAGATCGCCCGGTCAATGGCCATGATGGCGTGGCCGCGCGTCTTTGCGCCGTGATGGAGCGTCGGAATGTCCGCCGCCGTCAGGACCGCCCGTACTCCCTTGAGCGCCTTCGCCTTGCTGACGTCGATGCGCGTGATGCGGGCATGGGCGTGTGGGCTGCGGAGCAGGCGAGCGTGCAGCATGCCGGGCAGGATCACGTCGTTCACGTACCGCGTCTTCCCGACGACTTTGTCTGGCGCGTCGTAGCGCGGCACCGAGAAGCCAACGCCCCGCACGTCTCGACTGGTCTTCATCACGGTCGCCATCGATGCGTCCTCCCTCACGCCGGGTGCAGGCAGTGCGGCAGCGGCGCTGCCCCGGCAACAGCGCAGGGCTGGGAGAAGCGGTCGCAGAAGCCGCCGCCCAGCCCGGCCTGACTACTCATTCTTCGAATAGTCTAGCGGCGGTCTGCCTGGCCGACAAGTCGGGCCGACCGGCCTGCAAGGCCCAGCCCGCTGCCGGGTGAGCGCGCCGCGGCAGCCGCCCACATGAGCCGCCGGCCCGCTGGTCGCGACTATTCAATATATGTATACTGGGCCCATCTATTCAATCTCTGGATAGCGCCGGCTCCCTCGCCTCGCCGGCCTGGTGTGCTCGCATGCAGTCCTCGTCCTCTGCCGCCGCCCCCGGTCTGCGCCTCGCCGCGCTCCTGGTCGGCGTCGTCGCGCTCTTCCTCGTGTCGTTCCCGCTCGGCCGTTACCCGATCCCGGTCGATACCGTGCTCGGCATTCTCGGCTCGCAGCTGGTATCGCTGCCGCGGACCTGGACCGACACGATGGAGACGGTCGTGCTGCAGGTCAGGCTGCCCCGCATCCTGGCCGCCCTGCTGATTGGCGCGGCCCTGGCGGCCTCCGGCGCGGCGTATCAGAACGTCTTCACCAACCCGCTGGTCTCGCCAGCGATCCTCGGCGTCTCGGCCGGGGCCGGCTTCGGGGCGGCGCTGGCGATCGTTCTGCAGCTGCCCTGGCTGGCCGTGCAGGGATCGGCCTTCGTGTTCGCCATCGTCGCAACGGGTCTGGCGTTGCTGATCGGACGCTGGGTCGGCGCTGGCTCCACCGTCGTGCTGGTGCTCGGCGGGCTGGTGATCTCGGCGCTGTTCCAGGCGTTGATCTCGATCCTGCAGTACCTTGCGAACCCGGTCGACACGCTGCCCACCATCACCTTCTGGCTGATGGGCGGGTTGTCCCGGGTCAGCATGCGGGACGTGCTGTTCGCGGTCTGGCCGGTTGCGCTCTCCTGCGGCCTGTTGTACGCCGTGCGCTGGCAGGTGCAGGTGCTGGCGCTCGGCAGTGACGAGGCGACGGCGCTCGGGATCGACCGTTCGCGCGTGTGGGCCATCGTCATCGTCAGCGCGACGCTGATGACGGCCACCGTCGTGAGCATCGGCGGCATCATCGGCTGGGTCGGGCTGCTGGTGCCGCACATGGCAAGGATGGTGGTCGGCCCGAACTTCCCGGTGCTGCTGCCGGCCTCGATCCTGATGGGCGGCGGCTTCTTGCTGCTGGTGGACAACATCGGGCGAAGCGCCGGGCCGCTGGAGATCCCGCTCGGCATCCTGACGGCCCTGATCGGCGCGCCGTTCTTCATCGTGCTGCTCGCCCGGACGGCGAAGGTGTAGGCGGGCGGCCGTGAGTGTGCTGCTCCAGGTGGACGGGCTGTCCTTCGCCTATCCCGGCCGGCCGCCGACGCTGCACGGCGTCGGGTTCGGGGTGGGCGCGGGCGAGGTGCTCTGCCTGCTCGGCCCAAACGGGACCGGCAAGACCACGCTGTTGCGCTGCCTGGTGCGGCTGGCGAAACCGTCCAACGGCGCCATCAGCATCGGCGGGCGTGACACCGCCAGCATGACGGCGAAGGAGCTGGCCCGGCATGTGGCCTACGTCCCGCAGGCCAGCAGCACGGTCTTCCCGTTCAGCCTGCTGGACATCGTGGTGATGGGGCGCAGCCCGCACCTCGGCTTCATGCAGACCCCTACCGCCCACGACCGGCAGGTCGCCCAGGCTGCGCTGGAGCGCGTCGGGATCGGGCACCTTGCGACCCGGCCCTGTACCCAGGTCAGCGGCGGCGAGCGCCAGTTGGCGCTGATCGCCAGGGCGCTGGCGCAGGAAGCCTCGATCCTGGTCATGGACGAGCCAACGGCCAGCCTGGACTACGGCAATCAGGTCCGCATGCTTCGGCTGGTCAAGGGGTTGGCGGCGGCTGGCCACACCGTCGTGATGACCTCGCACGTTCCGAGTCACGCCTTCGAGTGCGCCCATCAGGTAGCCCTGATGAAGGAGGGCCGCATCGCCGCGCTGGGTCCACCCGACGAGGTCATCTCGGGCGCCAGCCTCAGCGCGCTCTACGGCGTGGATGTGCGCGTGGTGGCGGCGGCCATCGAGGAGCACGAGCCGGCCACCGTCAAGGTCTGCGTACCGATGCTGGCATGACCAGCGCACCAGCGCGAGGCACCGGGCATCGGTGCTCGCAGGAGGAGCTGCCGATGTTCTCGATCCACCGTCCGTTCGCGGCCCGACGGCCGGCCCGCGCCGCGCTCACGCTGCTGGTGTCGCTGATCGCCGTGCTCGTCGCCGGCTGCTCGTCGATCGCCCCGCAGGCAGCGCCCGGCGCGTCGAAGCGCACCGTCACCGACATGGGCAACCGGTCGGTCAGCCTGCCGGCCCAGATCAAGCGGGTCGTGACCGTCGGCTCGGTGCCGGTGATCAACAGCTTCATCTTCGCCGTGGGCAAGGGCGACACCATCGTCAACGGCCTGCCCCAGTTCGCGCGGACGCCGCGCTATCGCTACCACAGCCTCTTCGCGCCGGGCATCAACGAGAAGCCGATGATGCAGGCCTCGAACAACGATCCGAACGTCGAAGAGATCCTGAAGGCCGAGCCTGACGTGGTGTTCACCATGGACCCGCCGCGGGTGGAGCCCCTTGAGAAGGCTGGCCTGCGCGTCGTGCTGCTCCAGTGGCGAGACCCCGAGGACGTCAAGCAGGTGATGACCCTGATGGGGCAGATCTTTGACGAGCGGGCGCGGGCCGAGGCGTACGTCAAGACCTTTGACGAGGTTGTCGGGCGGGTCCACCGCGAGACGTCGGCCATCCCTGCCGACCAGCGCCCGCGCGTCCTCTACTTCACGCCGGCCACGCTGACCCAGCCCCACGCGATCGCCGAGTGGTGGATCGAGACGGCCGGCGGACGCAGCGTGACGCGTGAGGACATGAAGGCGGAGAGCCTGACGTTCACCATCGAGCAGTTGCTGCGCTGGGATCCGCAGGTGATCCTCGTCAACTCGCCGGCCGACGCGCAGGGCGTGTTCAACGATGCCCGCCTCGCACCGGTCCAGGCGGTGAAGGATCGGCGCGTGTACACCGCTCCCATCGCGGCCCACACCTGGGGGAACCGCACCACCGAGCAGCCGATGACGGTGCTGTGGGCTGCCAGCAAGATCCACGGCGACCGCCTGCCCGGCGTCGATCTGCCGAAAGAGGTCAAGGCGTTCTACCGCGACATCTTCAGGACCGAGCTGACCGATGCCCAGGTGACGGACATCCTGAGCGGTCAGTTGTGAGCGCGGCGGCGACTCCACGAGAGACCGGCCGGGCGGCCGACACGGATCAGGTGCGCTGATGCAGTTTGGACTGTCTGGGTGCGGCGGCGGGCTGGAGTCTGGCGATCCGCGCGATCTCCTCGATCTTGCCCGCCTCGCCGACGCGCTCGGGTACGCCGGGCTCTGGATCAACGAGGAGCACTTCAATCGGCCGGAGGCGGGACGGGGCCGCCTCTGCCTCTCACCATTGATCCTGGCCGGGGCGCTCTCGGCGGCCACCTCACGGATCCGCATCGGGTTCTCGGTGCTGCTCGCGCCGCTGCACCATCCGTTGCGGCTGGCCGAGGAGCTGGCATCGCTGGACGTGCTGTCCGGCGGACGTATCGACGTGGGCATCTCGCGGGGCAACAACGGGCGCTACTTCGAGGCGTTCGGGGTCGATCTGGCGGACAACACCCAGGCGTTTCGGGACACGCTCGACTTCATGCGGCGCTGCTGGACCGAGGACACCGTCGAGCTGCATGGCGAGGTGTTCCCCGTCGAGCCGAAGCCGGTCCAGCAGCCGACCCCGCCGATCTACGTCGGCGCGTACACAGATGAGTCAGTGCGGTGGGCGGCGACGGCCGGCCACCGGCTGATTCAGCACGGCATCCAGTCGCTGACGACGGTCGAACGCGCCATGATCCTCTTCGCGGAGGCCGGCGGCGACATCGCAACCGTGCCGGTGGGGCGCTTCGTCTACGTCAGCGCCAGCGACGAGCAGGCCCGCCGCGAGGTCTGGCCGACGATCCTCGATCTGACGGCGAAGCTCCGCCAGGTCGGGATAGCGCGGTCACGGCGGGTCATCGCCGAGGAAGAGCTGGAGCCAGAGCGGTTCATGGCCGAGGTCGCCATTGTCGGCGGTCCGGAGACGGTCGCTGCGCGGATCGCAGGCCTGCACGCGCGGCTGGGCATGCAGTACCTGAACCTGCTGCCGGCCTTCTTTGGGTATCTGCCGGGGCCGCTGTTGCGGCAGTCCCTGGAGATCTTCGCAGCCGAGGTGATGCCGCGCTTCCCTGGTACGGAGGTCACGGATGCTGCCGTGCGAGCGAGTGCGCGCGTGGAGCATCATGCAGGAGCATTCGGGGCCGGCTGACGGCCTCGAACCTCGCAGGAGGTCGGTCCAGTGATCTCGGCGGATGCACGATGACGCAAGCGGCGTGGGGGCCGCAGTGGGCGCTTGCCCGGGCACGCCGTGGGCGTGCGCTGGCGACCATCATGGTGATCGGCGTCCTGGCCGCTGTTGCGTGGCTGTCGGCAGCGCCGGCCGCCGCCCAGGACGCTCCGCCGGCGCCTGCACCGGCCCCGGAGGTCGTCGCGCGGGGGCGCATACTCTTCACCGCCGAGCTGACGCCCGAGCAGGGGCTTGGCCCCCTCTACAACGAGACGTCGTGTGCCGGCTGCCACCTGACCCCGCGCACGGGCGGGATGGGGCGCGGCGGCCTGGCGGTGGTCACCCGCGTCGGGCGGCAGACGGGCGGCACGTTCGATCCGCTGCTGGAGCGCGGCGGTCCGATTGCCCGGGCCCACGCGATCTCGGAGCTGGGCGCATCCTGCTCGCTGACGCCCGGCGTCCCGGCCGAGGCCGCGCTTGCCGTCGAGCGCAACACGCCGGGCCTGTTCGGCCTCGGGCTGATCGACCAGATCCCGGACGAGGTCATCCTGGCCGGAGCCATTGCGCGCGAGGATGGTACCCACGGCCGGCCGCATCTGGTGATAGATGCCGGCGGCCGGCAGCGCGTCGGGCGGTTCGGTTGGAAGGCGGACACGGCCACGCTGGAGCAGTTCTCGGCGGACGCCCTCCGCAACGAGCATGGCATCACCAGCCCGCTCGCCTCCGTCGATCTCCTGCCCCCGAACGGTCAGATCGATACCTGTTCCGCCAGCACGGGCAACGGGGCGGGGTCACCCGAGATGGACGGTGCGGACGTGGCGGCCTTGACCGCATTCGTCGCATCGCTGCCCGCGCCGACCTCGCCGGCGCACCCCACCGGCGAGGCGTTGTTCGCGCAGGTCGGCTGCGCGAGCTGCCACACGCCGTCGCTCTCGACGCCGAACGGCGAGGTCCGCCTCTACTCCGACCTGCTGCTGCACGACATGGGCGCGCCGCTCAACGACGGCATCGTGCAGGGGCAGGCGGGCGGTCGAGACTGGCGCACCACGCCGCTCTGGGGCCTCCGCGAGCGGGAGCGCTTTCTGCACGACGGCCGCGCGCGAAGCATCGAGGCGGCCATCGGGGCGCACCGTGGCGAGGCGGCGTTGGCCTCGGACCGGTACACGAAACTGTCGCGCGAGGACCGTGCGATGCTGCTGCACTTCCTGCAGACGCGCTGAAGGCGCCCCGCTCGCCCCACAGGGCGTGTGGGCGAGCGCTTCAGCCGACGAGGGGGCGTCCCGGCCGTCCCTATCCCGTCGGCAGCGAGCCGTCGAACAGGCGGTCGAAGGCGAACCCCCAGGGCGGACGCAGGAACCCGAGCGCGCGGACATCCTCGTTCCAGTAGCCGAAGGGCGAGTACCGCGCGAACGTCCCGCCGCCGATCACTTTCGACAGCCGGCCCAGCGCCGACTCTGCCAGCTCGGCAATGACCGTCTTGCCTTTCAGGATGTCGCGGTTCGGGCGGGCCTTCGTCTCCATCGCGCGGGTCATCCCCTCGAACGCCTGGAGGATCGTCCACTCGTCCAGCTCCGCGCGCGACCATTCCACCCGCTCGTAGGCGCGCAGGGCGCCCGCCTTCTTCGCCAGCGACGCGCGGGCCGTCTCGAAGGCGACCTCGACGATCCCGACGATCACCGCCGTGAACACGAAGTTGTCGAAGGCCCCGGCCGGCGAGGCGATGGCATCGCGCGTGCCCTTCCAGGCCTGCCGCGTGGCCGGAAAGCTGTCGTACCGCATGCCGTGGCTCTGGGTGGCGACCATCCCGTGGCCGTCCCAGGGTGCTGTCAGGGTCGCGCCCTGCGAGCCGTCCCAGGGGACGCCCTTCATCCTCAGGAAGAAGGTGGCCGGAGCCGTCTCGCCCTCCGGAATGGCCGTCGTCACCATGTACGACATGATGCCCATGCCGCTGCCGAAATGCTTGACGCCCGTGAGCCGCCAGCCCGTCGGGCCATCGTCGCGGACGGCGACGGCTTTGGTCTTCCCAGGATCGCCGCCGCTGCCCGGCTCCGAGGTGATAGTGCCCCAGAGGTCGCCATCCTTGACGGTCTGGAAGATCCAGCTTCGCTGCGCCTGCCATTCCTCGTCGCCGTCCGCGATGCTGGTCGAGGCGAGCCAGGGCGAGAGAATGGAGGGGTGCATCGCCGAGACCAGGGCCAGGGACGAGTCGCCGTGCGCCAGCGCCCGCAGGACGGCGGCCACCGGGCGGGCCGATCCCGCCAGCGTGTCCCAGAGGCCGCCCTGCTCGACTGGCACGGCGGTCAGCGTGTAGGCGGCCGCGCGAAGGCGGTCGACATCGGCCGGGTCAAGCTCGCGCCGGCGCTGGCGCTGCTGGCGATCCTGGGCGAACTCGGCGGCAAGGGCCTGAACGGCCGCCAGCAGGGCCGCGCGCCGCTCAGCGAGCGAAGCCGACTCGGCCAGAGGAGTGGGAGTCGTCTGGTGGGCAGTCATGGGAGAGGAGTTCTCCTCAGATCGGCGCGGACAGGCCGACACCGGCGTAGTATTCATCGATTGAATACCGGGTTGGGGCGGCGCGTCAAGCGACGCCAGCGCGACGAGAGGGATGGGGAGGGCACATGGACGCCACCGAGCTGATGATCCGCCACACGGTGGTCGGACTGATTCAGGCCAACTGCTACATCGTCGGGTCGAGACGCACCGGCGAGGCGATCTGCATCGACCCCGGCGACGAGGTCGGCGAGGTTCAGGCGCTCGCGCGGGAGATGAAGGTCTCCATCAAGAAGATCGTCTGCACGCACGGGCACCTCGACCACATCATGGCCGTGCGTGCGCTCCAGGAGGAGACCGGCGCGCCGTACCTGCTCCACGCCGACGACCTGGAGATCGCGCGGCGGATGCCGGCCTCGGCGCCGCGGATGTTCGGGCGGCACGAGCGGCCGTCACCCGAGCCCGACGACTTCCTGGCACACGACGACACGGTCGGGGTGGCGGGCGTCGACCTGAAGGTGATCCACACGCCCGGGCACACGCCGGGCAGCGTCTGCTTCTACACCGACGGCGTGCTGTTCAGCGGCGACACCCTGTTTCAGGGGTCGGTCGGCAAGTTCGACTCGCCCGATGGCAGCTTCGAGCGGATCATGATCAGCATCATGAGCCGGCTGATGCCATTGCCTGAGGATACGGTGGTGCGTCCGGGCCACATGGATCAGACGACCATCGGCTTCGAGCGCCGCCACAACCCGTTGGTGCAGCAGATCCTCGAGGCGATGCGCGCCCGGTAGAGACGGCCGGCAACGACTGGCAGCGCGTCAGGCGTACCGGCTGGTGTGGGGTGTCTCTGGCGGCAGGCCACGCCTGCCGCCAGAGACACGCATCGGGCCTACTGGCCGGCGTTGAACACCACCGCCTTGATCTGGGTGTACTCCAGGATCGTGTCGACGCCGCCAGTCCGGCCGAAACCGCTGTTCTTGTAGCCGCCGAACGGCGCACCGATGACGCCGGCCGAGCCGTACTGGTTGACGTAGACCTGGCCGGACTCGATGCTCTTCGCGAGCTGAATCGCGCGCTGGATGTCGCGGGTCCAGACCGACGCGCCCAGGCCGTAGCGGGTGCCGTTCGCGATGTGGACCGCCTCGTCCACGTCGGTGAACTCGATCACCGAGAGGACGGGACCGAAGATCTCCTCCTGGGCGACCCGCATGTCCGGCTTGACGTTGTCGAAGAGCGTCGGCTCGACGAAGAAGCCGTTGTCGAACTTGGCCCCGCCGAGCTTGTTGCCGCCGACGACCACCTGGACGCCTTCCTGCTGCGCGACGTCCATGTAGCCGAGCACGCGATTCTCCTACTTCTTGGAGATCAGCGGCCCCATGTCCACGTCCTCGTACCAGTGGCCAACCCGCACCCGCTCCATCTCGGCCGCGATCGCCTCGACGATCTGCGAGCGCACCGACTGATCGACCACTAGCCGCGTCCCGGCCACGCAGACCTGACCGGCGTTGCTGGTGAAGTTGCGGACGATGTGTGGGACCGCCGCGTTGAGGTCGGCATCGCGCAGCACGACCTGCGGCGACTTCCCGCCCAGCTCCAGGTGCAGCGGGATCAGCCGCTGGGCGCAGGCCGTCATCACCTTCGAGCCGGTCTCCGGCGAGCCGGTGAAGCTCATGTGGCGGACCAGCGGATGCAGCGGCAGGGCCGAGCCGGCCTCGGAGCCGTAGCCGGTGACGACGTTGATCACGCCGTCCGGGATGCCAGCTTCCTGCGCCAGCTTCGCCAGGTAGAGGCAGGTGATCGGCGCGTCCTCGGGTGGCTTGACCACGATGGTATTCCCAGCCGCGATGGCCGGGGCCACGTCGCTCATCATCAGGTGGGGCGGGAAGTTCCAGGGGACGATGCTGCCGCAGACGCCGTACGGCTCGCGCAGGGTGATGCCGAGCACGTTCGGGTTGGCCGAGGGCAGCGTGTCGCCGGTCAGCTTGTCGGCCAGCCCGGCAAAGTAGATGG
This sequence comes from Chloroflexota bacterium, assembly GCA_020850535.1. Lineage (NCBI taxonomy): Bacteria > Bacillati > Chloroflexota > Chloroflexota bacterium. Next base: position 23,179 of record JADZEM010000174.1, on the reverse strand, counting down.
CGCGGTCGCCAACGTTGGCCGGCCCCTTGAACGGCTTGCCGACCTCCAGGCACTCGAGGATCGCGATGTCCTCGGCGTGCTGGTTGCAGATGTCGCCCCAGCGGCGGATCAGGTTGCCGCGCTGGGTGGCGCTCAGGTCGCGCCACTTCGGGAACGCCGCCGCCGCCGCCGACACGGCCTCGGCAACGTCGTCGGCGCCGCCGCGCGGCACGCTTCGCAGATGCTCGCCCGAGGCGGGGTTGATGACGGCGATGGTCTCGCCGTGCTTCGCGGGGGTCCAGACGCCCCCGATGAACTGGACACCGTCAGGAACCTGTTCGAGGATGCCAGGGGCCCGAGTCTGAGGCGGAGCGCTCACTGCCACGATGCTAGTCCTCCCTGCGGAAAGCTCCTTGACAGTCTATTCAAAGTTTGAATAGAGTATCAAGGTCGAGGTCGCGCCCTGGTCTTCGCCGGCCGCTCGGGCGCGCACTCGGCCCGGCGCAGATGCTCTGGGCCGCAGCGCGAGCGGCTACTTCCGTACCCGCCGTTCCCCACGAGCGCTGGTATTATACATAGCTAAGCGTGCAGTTTAGCCCGTAGTAATCTCGTTCGTCATGGGGCTGCGGGTGGGGTGGGAGGTCAGGCGCGATGGCGCTAGCAGGCGCATGGGCCAACACGCGGCATCCGTTCCTGGACGGCACGCCGAAGAAGATGCTGATCGGCGGTCAGTGGGTCGACGCGGCCTCGGGCAAGACCTTCGAGAGCGTCAATCCGGCCACGGGGGAGGTGCTCGCGACGGTCGCCGAGGGTGACGCCGTCGACATCGACCGGGCGGTCAGGGCGGCGCGGGCGGCGTTCGAGGGGCCGTGGAGCAAGGTCAAGCCGTACGAGCGGCAGGCGATCCTGCTCAAACTGGCCGATCTGGTGGAGGAGCACTTCGAGGAGCTTGCCACCCTCGACACGCTCGACATGGGCGCGCCGGTCAGCCGCACCATGTCCACCAGGCGGCGGGCGCTCGGGATGCTCCGCTGGTACGCTGGACAGGCGACGGCCATCCACGGCGAGACCATCGAGAACTCGCTGCCCGGCGAGTACGTCTCGTTCACCCTCAAGGATCCGGTCGGCGTCGTCGGCGCGATCATCCCCTGGAACGGGCCGCTCGGCGCCTGTATCTGGAAGGTCGGGCCGGCCATCGCGACGGGCTGCACCGTGATCCTCAAGCCGGCCGAAGAGGCGCCGCTGACCCCGCTCCGCTTCGCCGAGCTGTGCCAGGAGGCTGGGGTTCCCGATGGCGTCGTCAACGTGGTGCCCGGCTACGGCGAGACGGCCGGCGCGGCCCTGGCGCGGCACCTCGACGTCGACAAGGTCGCCTTCACCGGGTCACACGTGACGGGCCAGGAGATCATCCGCTCGTCGGCGCTGAACCTGAAGCGGGTGTCCCTGGAGCTGGGCGGCAAGTCGCCAGACGTCGTGTTCGCCGACGCCGACCTTGACGCAGCCGTCCCCGGGGCGGCGATGGCGGTCTTCGCCAACTCCGGACAGATCTGCAGCGCTGGAACACGCCTCTTCGTCGAGCGCAAGGTGCACGACGAGTTCGTGGAGCGCCTGTCGAACTTCGCCTCAGAGCTGAAGGTCGGCAACGGCCTCGATCCGAATGTGCAGATCGGGCCGCTGGTCTCGCAGCAGCAGATCGAGCGGGTCACTAGCTACCTGCAGCTTGGGGCGGATGAGGGGGCCAGGGCGACGGTCGGCGGGGCGCGCCTGACCGAGGGCGAGCTGGCCAACGGCTACTTCGTCCCGCCGACGGTCTTCGCCGACGTGCAGGACGGCATGCGGATCGCTCAGGAGGAGATCTTCGGCCCCGTCATCTCGGCGATGCCGTTCGACGACATCGAAGAGGTGGCGCAGCGGGCGAACGACACGACCTACGGCCTGGCCGCCGGCATCTGGACCACGGACGTCCGCAAGGCCCACCGGGTGGCCGCGAAGCTGCGCGCGGGGACGGTCTGGGTCAACTGCTACAACGTCGGCGATCCGGCCCTGCCGTTCGGCGGCTTCAAGCAGTCCGGCTGGGGCCGGGAGATGGGCCACAACGCGCTGGAGCTGTACACCGAGGTGAAGTCGGTGGTGATCCAGCTGTAGACGCGGTGACCATGGTCGTGGGCGCGCTGCTGGGGCGCCGCCCGTCACACCCAGAGAAGCTTCCCGTCCACCCTGACTATTCAAACACGGAATATTCCGTGTTTGAATAGTCAGGGTGGTCTGCGCCATAGTAGTCGCGCAGGCTGGTGCTCGCGCTTGCTGGTCGCCACACCAGACCGAACGTTGCGAGTGAGAAGGGGTACACCGTGGTACTGACAGAGAGCAGGCCGGGGTTGGGCGCGAACGTCGCCGAGTTCGTCGGCAGCCCGCGCCCGATGCTCATCGACGGCCAGTGGGTGCAGGCGGCGTCTGGCAAGGTCTTCGACGTGTTCGATCCAGCCACCGAAGAGGTCATTGCCCAGGTGGCTGAGGGCGACAAGGCGGACGTCGAGAAGGCCGTCGCGGCTGCTCGCCGGGCCTTCGAGGTCGGCCCGTGGCGCAGGAGCGTCTCGCCGTCCGAGCGGGGCCGGATGATCTGGAAGCTGGCCGACCTGCTCGAGCAGAACGCTGAGGAGTTCGCCCAGCTCGAAGCGCTCGACAACGGCAAGCCGGTGGCGGTGGCCCGGGCCGCCGACGTGCCGCTGGCCGTCGATCTGCTCCGCTACATGGCCGGCTGGGCCACGAAGATCGAGGGCCACACCATCCCGATCTCGAACATCCCGCTGCCGGGCCACAGGTTCTTCGCCTACACCCGCCACGAGCCGATTGGCGTGGTCGCGCAGATCATCCCCTGGAACTTCCCGCTGCTGATGGCGGCCTGGAAGCTTGGCCCGGCCCTGGCGACGGGCTGCACGGTGGTGCTGAAGCCGGCCGAGCAGACACCGCTGACGGCCCTGCGCCTCGGCGAGCTGATCGCCGAGGCTGGCATCCCGAACGGCGTCGTGAATATCGTCACCGGCTTTGGCGAGACGGCCGGCGCGGCCCTGGCGGCGCATCCGGACGTGGACAAGGTCGCCTTTACCGGTTCGGGCGAGGTCGGCAAGATCGTCGTCCAGGCGGCGGCCGGCAACCTCAAGAAGGTCTCGTTGGAGCTGGGCGGCAAGTCACCCAACATCGTGTTCGACGACGCCGACGTGCCGGCCGCCATCGCCGGGGCGTCCAACGCGATCTTCTTCAACCACGGCCAGTGCTGCAACGCCGGCTCCCGCCTGTACGTGCAGCGGAAGGTCTTTGACGAGGTCGCCCAGGGCGTGGCGGACGCCGCCGAGGGCATCAAGCTCGGCAACGCCTTCGACCCCGACACCCAGATGGGGCCGCTGATCTCCGACGAGCAGCTGCGGCGCGTGACCGGCTACCTCCAGTCTGGCGCGGAGCAGGGCGCTCGCTCGCTGGTCGGCGGCAGCCGCTTCGGCGAGCGCGGCTACTTCTTCCAACCGACGGTGCTTGTGGACGCCAAGCAGGAGATGAAGATCGTCCAGGAGGAGATCTTCGGGCCGGTCGTGGTGGCGCTGCCGTTCGACGACATCAACGAGCTGGCCGGCATCGCGAACGACACGACCTACGGCCTGGCGGCCGGCATCTGGACGAAGGACGTGGCGAAGGCCCACGCGCTGGCGGCCGAACTCAAGGCCGGCACGGTCTGGATCAACACCTACCACGTCTTCGACGCCGCGCTGCCATTCGGCGGCTACAAGGAGTCTGGCTGGGGCCGTGAGATGGGGCACTACGCGCTGGAGCTGTACACCGAGGTCAAGTCGGTGGTGGTGGCCCTGCCCTCGTAGCAACCGACACCCGACCAGCGTGCGGCGACTGGCCGGCCGCCGTACGCACATCCTGACCTGCCGCCGTCGCCCGCGGGGATGGTGGCAGTGTCAGTCGGCGTGGTCGCCAACGTCCCGTTTGCCCCAGACGGTGGCCGCGCCGACCATCCTTTCTTCCTGAGGTGGCATCCTGTGGTAGCCGTCAGCCAGCGCGATCTTCGGGGGCTGCGTGCAGCCGCCCGCCGCGATGCGCACGCGCGCCGCTGCGACGAGGTCGCGTCGCTGTCCACGATCTGCGAGCGGTTCGGCGTCGCCAGCGTCACGACGTTGGAGCCTGATATCGCCCAGTGGATCACCGAGGCGTACGTGGTGTTGACCCACGAGATCGCCGGGACGCTGCGCGAGCGCCACGCTGCCTGGAGCGCTGCCAACGGCGCCCCCACCCTGACCCACACGCTGGCCGGGACGACGCTCGGGATGGTGGTGGACACCCTGGTCACGATGCAGGAGTGGCCGGATCAGTACGAGTTGCCGCCCGAGGGCGGCTGGAAGTTCCGGATCCTCCCGCTGCCCGACGCCTGGGTCGGCTCGCAGCACACCTTCCGCTTCCGGGTGGATCTGTGGGGGCCGGTGTGCCTCGCTCAGCGGGTGGCCTACTTGATGGAGCAGCGGCTGTTCCCCTGAGGTCGGCGTAGCGGCAGGGCTGACCTCCAGCGGATGGACGCCCGATCCGCCAGAGGCCCAGCCGCCGGAGCCTACTGGCCGGCGTTGAACACGACCGCCTTGATCTGGGTGTACTCCAGGATCGTGTCGGCGCAGTTCGTCCGCCCGAAGCCGCTGTTCTTGTAGCCGCCGAACGGCGCACCGATGACGCCGGCCGAGCCGTACTGGTTGACGTAGACCTGGCCGGACTCAATGCTCTTCGCGAGCTGAATCGCGCGCTGGATGTCGCGGGTCCAGACCGACGCGCCCAGGCCGTAGCAGGTGCCGTTCGCGATGTGGACCGCCTCATCCACGTCGGTGAACTCGATCACCGAGAGGACGGGACCGAAGATCTCCTCCTGAATCCTGGCGTAGACGGCGGCGCGCTCGGTCCGGTCGATCAGGCTGGCGGCGCGCTCAAGCAGCGCGTCCACGCGTGGGTTGGCGTACGCGGCGACATTCGCGAACGGGATCGGCTTGATGTTCGAGGTGACGTGGGCTCGCGTCACACCAACCTCGGGGTCTGGGCCGTTGCAGTAGCCCCAGATGCTGACGTCAAACTCGCGCTTGATGAACAGCGTGTCGAGCGCGGCGTTGAACTCCATCGGCCGAATCTGGACGGCGATCCCCACGGCAGCGAGATCGCGGCGGATCGCCTCGTGCAGCTTCTCCAGGACGGCCAGCGACGGCATGCCCAGGCTGAAGCGGACGCCATCTGTACCCCGCCGGCAGCCGGCGTCGTCGAGCAGCCGCTCGGCCTGCGCCGGGTCGTGCGGGTAGCGCCGAACGTGGGGATGGTGCGCCCAGGCCAGGGCGCTGGAGATCGGGCTGCTCCCCACCTTGCCCAGGCCGAAGCGCACCTCGTCGAGAATGCGCTGCTGGTCAACGGCGTGGACGATGGCCTGCCGGACCTCACGACGCTGGAGGATCGGACGCCGGAGGTTGAAGAACATCGTCTCCTGGCAGTTCGAGTTGCCGTCGCCAAAGCCAGCCGTCTTGACAACGGCCTTTCCGCCTGCCTGGAGCCGAGCCATCTCGGTGGGCGGCGTCGAGGTCAGCAGATCGACGTCCCCGCGCTCAAAGGCCCAGACGCCCGTGGCCGTGTCGGCGACGATGATGTACACCAGCTCGTCCAGGTAGGGCAGGCCAGGCTTGAAGTAGCGCTCATTCCGTACCAGCCGGACCATGTCGCCGCTGCGATACTCGGCCAGCCGGTACGGCCCGGTCCCGACCGGGTGCAGGTTGGCGTCGGTGTGCTCCGGGTCGCTGCCCTGGTAGATGTGTCTGGGGAGGATGGCCGCCTCCACCACGTCGAGGCGCTGGAGCAGCGGGCCATACGCTGACGTGAATCGCATGACGACGGTCTGGGGGTCTGGCGCATCGATCCCTTCGAGGACGTGCTCCAATCCGGCCCTGGTGCGCGAGTGGTACTTGAGCAGGATGTCCTGGAACGTGAACGCGACGTCTGCCGAGGTGAACGGCTGGCCGTCGTGCCAGAGCACACCCGACGCCAGCGTGAAGGTCACCGTCTTGCCGTCCGGAGAGACGACCCAGCTCTCTGCGAGATCCGGCACCGGGTTGAGGTCGGCGTCGAGCCCGACAAGCCCATTGAAGAGGTTGACCGTGACATGGTGCGTGCCGCCGACGTGGATCGGGCGGTCCAGGCCGCCCAGGCCGCGTTCGCCTCCTGGCGCACCGTGATCCCGCGCGACCGAGGTCGGCTGCTGCTGAGGATCGCCGATGCGCTGGATGCCCGCGGCGAGGAGCTGGCGCGGATCATTGCGCTGGAGACGGGAAACGCCCTGCGGACCCAGGCTCGCAATGAGGCGCGCCTCTCGGCAGACATCTTCCGCTACTTTGGCGGCCTTGGTAGCGAGCTGAAGGGTGAGACGCTCCCGCTCGGCGAGCAGGTTCTGAGCTACACCCGACGCGAGCCGCTCGGCGTCGTCGGCGCGATCATCCCCTGGAATGCGCCCGTCCTCCTGGCCGCGCTCAAGATCGCGCCGGCCCTCTGCACCGGCAACACCATCGTCCTCAAGACGGCCGAAGATGCGCCGCTGGGTGTGCTGCTCGTCGCGCGGGTGGCCTCCGAGATCCTGCCGCCGGGCGTGCTCAACGTGCTGACGGGCCTCGGCGAGGAGTGCGGCAGCGCGCTGATCCAACATGCGGGCATCGCCAAGCTCTCGTTCACCGGCTCCACAGAGGTCGGGAAACTGGTGATGCGCGCTGCCGCCGAGCGGGTCGTGCCGGTCTCGCTGGAGCTGGGCGGCAAGAGTTCGTCCATCGTGTTCCCCGACGCGAACGAGGACTGGGTGGTTGACGGCATCATCGCGGCGATGCGCTTCACCCGCCAGAGCCAGTCGTGCACGGCCGGCTCACGGCTGTTCCTGCACGCCTCGATCTTCGACAGCTTTCTGGAGAAGCTCGCCGTGAAGGTCGCGACGCTGCGGCTGGGCGATCCGCTCGACGAGGCCAGCGACATCGGGACGCTGATCAACGAGAAGCAGTTCAAGCAGGTCTGTTCGTACGTCGCAGACGGCCTCGAACGGGCGGATGCGCGCCTGGTGCTTGGCGGGTTGCCGCCGAAGGAAGGTCCGCTGTCAGCCGGGTACTTCGCCCTCCCGACGGTCTTCGCCGACGTCTCTAACGACTGGCGCATCGCCCGCGAGGAGATCTTCGGGCCGGTCCTGGTCGCGATCCGCTGGACTGACGAGCAGGACGTCATCCGCATGGCGAACGATTCCCACTACGGGCTGGCCGCCTACGTCTGGACCCACGACATCGGACGGGCGCTGCGGACAGCGCACGCGGTGGAGGCGGGCTGGGTCCAGGTCAACCAGGGCCTCGGACAGACGCCAGGGCACTCGTACGGCGGCTACAAGCAGAGCGGTATCGGTCGGGAGTTCTCGCTTGAGGGCATGCTTGAGAGCTTCACGCAGCGGAAGAACGTGACCGTCAACGTCCAGACGCCGCCGGCCTTCTGACCCGCTGTCAGACCAGGGGAAGGCGAGCGCCAAGGGCTGTCAGGCCGGCGCTCGCGCCGCGCCGCCTGTTGGCACGCGTCGCGCTTCCGTGCCACGAGCGTCAGCGAGTGGACCCGCATGGTGACGGTCCGACTCGCCGACGCTCGCGGTGCGGAGGGCGTCCTCTCCGGACGGCATCGGGGGTCGGGGGGTGAGGCTCCTTCGGACGGAAGCCGCGGAGTTTCCAGTGTCGCTCTGGACTAGGCGTCCGCCAGGCCGGCGTAGAGTGGCGTGCTCAGGTAGCGCTCGCCGAACGACGGGATGATCACCACGATCAGCTTGCCGGCGTTCTCAGGCCGCTGCGCCACCTGAAGCGCCGCCCAGACCGCCGCCCCTGACGAGATGCCGACCAGGATCCCCTCGGTGCGCCCCATGCGCCGCGCCGTCTCAAACGCATCGTCGTTCTTGACGCGGATGACCTCGTCGTAGACCGTCGTGTCCAGCACGTCGGGCACGAAGCCCGCGCCGATGCCCTGGATCGGGTGCGGGCCTTTCTGCCCGCCAGAGAGGATCGGCGAGGCGTCTGGCTCGACGGCAACGACCTTGAACGAGGGCTTGCGGGCCTTGATGACCTGCCCGACGCCGGTGATCGTGCCGCCCGTCCCGATGCCGGCCACCAGGATGTCGACCTGTCCATCGGTGTCGGCCCAGATCTCCTCGGCCGTGGTCTTGCGGTGGATCTCCGGGTTGGCCGGGTTCTTGAACTGCTGCGGCATGAAGTACCGGGGGTCCGAGGCGGCGATATCCTCGGCACGCTTGATCGCGCCGGCCATGCCCTCGCTGCCCGGGGTCAGGATCAGCTCGGCCCCATAGGCCCGCAGGAGGATGCGCCGTTCGACGCTCATCGTCTCGGGCATGGTCAGCACGAGCTTGTAGCCGCGCGCAGCGCAGACGAACGCCAGGGCGATGCCCGTGTTGCCGCTGGTCGGCTCGACGAGGATCGTGTCGGGCTTGATGAGGCCGGCCGCCTCGGCGGCGTCGATCATCGAGACGCCGATACGGTCCTTGACGCTGTGGGCCGGGTTGTAGAACTCAAGCTTGGCGACGACCGTCGCAACGGCCCCTTCGGTGACCCGATTGAGCCTGACAAGGGGCGTGTGCCCAACGAGCTGGGTCGCGTCATCGGCGATTTTCATGACAGGATCCTCTTTTCAGAGCTGGAGGCCGGGCGCCGCTCGGTCTTCTCCCCCCCTAATGCTGACTCGGGTAGTCGAGTTTGTCAACTATGTGTGCTGATCGTGATGCGCTGCGCCAGGGCTGACGGCTGACTGCAGGGCGGTTGCATGTTCGTTGGTGTACCCGAAGCATCATGGAACGGGCGGTCGGGGACTGAAGTCCCCGCCTACAGTCACGCCGTCGCTGCGCGACGGACGCAGGGAACGGCAAGCACTGGTGCGACTGGAGCGTCGCGCAGCGACTGCAGGATGGTAGGCGGGGCTTTCAAGCCCCGACGCGGCGGCACGACGACATCAACATGCAATCGCTCCGGTTCGTGACTCAGGGCGGTTGCATGTTCGTTGGTGTACCCGAAGCATCATGGAACGGGCGGTCGGGGACTTCAGTCCCCGACCACAGTCATTCAGTCGCTGCGCGACGGCCGTCGGGAACGGCAGGCACTGGTGCGACTGGAGCGTCGCGCAGCGACTGCAGGATCGTAGGCGGGGCTTTCAAGCCCCGACGACGCTGCGGGACGTGCCCATCATGCAATCGCCCTGCGACTGCATGGTGGTTGTTCGCGGGGCTCACCGTGTGGCGGCTACACTCCCCGCGCAGACGCTTGCTGGAGCAGACGAGTTTCCCGTGATGAGCCAGGATCGCCCCGACGCCGCAACCCCGGCCGGCCGTCGCTGGCAGCAGATGGCGCTGGCCCACCGGGCGCAGAGCGAGCGGCTGCGCGATCCGGCCTGGGAGTCCGGGACCGACTTTCGGCCCACCTTCGTGGAGAGCTTTCGGGCGGGCCGAAGTCGCCAGGACGACGCGGCGGTCGTCGAGATCCTGCGCCCGCACCTGCGCCCCACCGACACCCTGGTTGATGTCGGGGCGGGGGCTGGCCGCTTCGCGCTGCCGCTGGCGGCAGCCGTCCGCGAGGTGGTGGCCGTCGAGCCGAGCCCGATCATGGGCGAGACGCTCACGGAAGACGCCCGAGCGCGTGGCATCGCGAACGTCCGCCTGATGCCGTCACGCTGGCAGGAGCTGCCGGACCTGCGCGGTGACGCCGTGTTCTCGTCGCACACGGTCTACCCGTTCCTCGACATCGAGCCGTTCGTACGCTGGATGTCGGGCGCGGCCCGCCGCTGGGCGGCCATCGCCCTTTTCGCAGTGCCGCCGCAGGCGTGGATCGCGCCGTTCTGGCCGCTGGTGCACGGCGAGGAGCGGCTGCCGGCCCCCCACTTCCCGCAGCTGGCGGCGGTGCTGAAAGACCTGGGTCTCGGCCCCATCGAAACGACCGTGATCGAGGTTGAGCCGTTCCCGATGGGCTCGCCTGACGGTGCGCTGGCCCGGCTGCGGCGTCGGCTGTACGTCGTGCCGGGCAGCGAGGCCGACCGTCGCCTGCGCTCCGCGATGGCCGAGCTGCTGGAGGAGCGCGATGGCGTGCTGGTCGTTCGCGGGAGCGCCCCGGTGACGCTGGGCGTCGCGCGCTGGCGCACCGCCGGCTGACGCACCGCTGGCCGACAGCCGAGCGTCCAGCGCAGGTCCAGAGATCAGATTCGGGAATAGAGCGCGACAAGGCCCCCAGGAAGCGCGGCGGCGTCAGCTCCGTCCGACGGCCGCCAGGGCTTGCCGCTCGAAGCTGCGGGCTCGCTGGGCCGCGGCCCGCCGACGCCCGGCACGCTGCCGCGCGGACTGAGTCCTGGCAAGCTCCTGCCGAATGACGCGACTCACGATGTCGTTGACGAGCGCCGCCGATGACTGTGGCTGCGCGGGCGCGAGGTCCGAGGACATTGGGGGACTCCAGGGATGCTGCTTGAGATCAGCGGCTTAAAGATCCAAACGTAGACTGTCGCGATAACGGGACGTTTATCGATGCTCCATCGTATGTATGCGTGATCTGAGGGGGTGGCCGTCGTCCAATTGTGGGGGTCACGGACGGGCGCTCACGGTTCAAGGACGTGCATTCGCGGCCGGGACGTCCGCTCAGCGTGTGGCCGTCGTGCCAGAAGGCGCGCGGACGGGCGGGCCAGAAGGCGCGCGGACGGGCGGGCCGCCCGGGCCGGCGCAGCGGCGCAGACCGTAGATCGGCCAGTCGCCGTCGCCGTAGTGCGCCTGGACGGCTGGTGTGCCCGGGCAGGCCGGCCGCCGAAGATCGAAGCCCACGTACCACGGACTGGTGCGGTAGATGCTGTCCACCACGCGCTGCACGAAGCTGCGCGAATCGCTGGAGGCCAGCGCTGCGAGGCGGGCATTCTCGATGGCGGCCGGCCCGCGATACCAGCCGTTCCACTCGTAGCCGCCGTCGATATCGGTCGGCGGGATACCCTGGGCCACCGGCGAATCAGCCACCTGCCAGACGGCTGCCTGCCGCTGGAGGTACTCGCGCTGCCAGGAGAGCGACCACCCGCCGAAGCAGAGCGCGCCGACCAGCAGCAGGGGCACGGCGGCGCGCCGTTCGCGGACGGCGTACCCGACGCAGGCCAGCAGGCCCGGCAGCACCGGCAACAGGTAGCGGTCGTACAGGCCGTTGACCGGGCCGGCCAGCGGTCCGTACCCGAGGGTCAGCAGCAGGATGCCCAGGCTGGCGAGGCCGAGGAGCCGGATCGCCAACGGCGTCTGCGCGACAGCCTGCAGCTGCCAACCCCGCGCCGTCCGCGCACCTGACGCCAGCGGCGAACTCGCCGGCGACCGTCCGCCCGGCGTTGCTCCGAGTGCGCTGACCAGCCCCGTCGTCAGCCCGACTGCTCCCAACACCCCGAGGATCGCCAGCAGCGTCTGCCCGAGTGCGTCCGCCGTGACGGCGCGCGGATGCAGCCCGGAGACGGTCAGGCCGGCCGCGTTCAGCGTGTTGCCGAACAACGGCGTGAGCGTGCCTGCCGCATCCAGCTGGACGCCGAGGGCCAGCCAGACCAGCAGCAGGGAACAGGCTGCCGCGTTCCACTGCCAGCGCCGCCAGCCGAGCAGGCTCGGGTTGGCCAGCAGCAGCGGCGTGGCCGGCCCGACCGACCACCCGAGCAGCATCAGGGCTGCGCCGCTCGCCCGCAGCTCGGTCCAGAGCAGGCCTGGCAGATCGGCCGTCCGCAGGCCGTCCAGCAGCCGCACCTCCACCGTCACGTCGCGCGGATCGGCGTAGGTCAGCAGGGTGACCACCAGCAAGAAGGGCACGCTGAGCGCGGCCAGCAGGCAGGTGCGCCCGCGCGGCGTGGCGCGCAGTCCTGGCCATGCCGCACATAGCTCCGGCAGGGCGGCCAGCAGCACGGCCGGTCCGAGCACCATGCCGACCTGTCGTACCAGGCAGGCCAGCCCGATCAGCCCCGAGGCGAGCGCCAGCCAGCCCAGGCTGAGGCCCCGGTCGTCCGGGCGCCCGAGTTGGACCCGGGCCGTCTCAGCCGTCAACCTATCGGCGGACGCGCCGTCTGGCCGCCGACTGCCCAGCCCGATCTGCCCGCACCAGAGCGCCAGGAGCATGATGGCCAGGAACGGCACGTCGGTCATGAACGATGCCGCGAGGTGTACGAACAGGGGGTGCAGCAGCAGCAGCAGCGCCAGGGCGAGCGCCAGCCAGGGGCGCAGGGCCGTGCGGAGCAGTCCCACGTACGCCACCAGCGCGAGCGCTGCCAGCACCAGTGTGCCGGCGCGCAGGGTGGTGTGGGAGAACCCGAACAGCCAGGAGAGGGCTGCTCCCCACCACGCCTGGGCCAGGAACGCCGAGTCGATCCACACCGAGCGCTGGTAGCGGCCCTCGGTCAGCAGTTGCTGGACCGTCTGGGCGTAGATCCAGTCGTCGTCGACGGGGAACTCGCCGCCGGGCGGGGCCAGCACGACGACGCCGGCCATCACCAGCCCCAGGATGACCCAGCAGGCCGTTTGCTGCGCCAGGCGCGCCCGGGGAGACCGCACACCAACCCCCTCCTGCACACTGTCGCAGGTTGGGCTGAAGTCTCGGCGGCAGAAACCTGAAGATTCTGCTAACACCCGGCCCCTTCAAGTCGGCGGATGGTCTCGCTCGGGCAGCCACGCCGAGCGACGCTGCCAGCGGCCTGTTACTGAACAGTTGCTGATGCCCCATTCAGGGCGTCGCCACGTCGTTCTCGCAGGATGGTCCCATCACCCCCACACACGGAGGATGGACCGATGACCGCGACAACCACCCCCCAGACGCCGGCCGAGGCCCAGGCGCGCCCGATGACGACCCGCCTGCAGCGTCTCGCTGTGCGCCACCGCGCTCGCATGTTCCCTGCCGTCGGTCGCCGGACGCTCGCCGCCCTGGCGCTGACGCTCGGTCTGACGGCGGGCCTCGTGGCAGGCCCCGTTGCCACGTTCGCCGCCACGCCCTCCCAGGAACCGATGGCGGCCACCAGCATCGTCACGGTCCCGCGCGTGCAGGATCGCGACGACTATGTGTTCACGTTGGGTCAGCTGGTCAGCGTGGACGACGACGAGATCACCATCCGCCTTGCGAACGGCGACACCCAGACGTTCGACGTGGACGACGACACGGACGTGCGCGGCCAGGACGGCGACGACCGGAACCTGGACGATCTGCAGGTCGGCGAGCTGGTGGTGGTCATCACCGACGACGATGATGACGACACGGCTCTGGCGATTGTCGAGAGCGGGGCAGAGGGGTTCCGCGCCGGCGGCCCGTTCGTGCCTCCCGCTGGTGGCGAGCCACGTGGCCAGTGGCGGCAGGCCGCGCCGGCCAGCCTGCCGCTCGCGCCACGCCAGCAGCCGCCGGCCCAGCAGCCGGGCACGCAGCCAGCGGCCGGCCAGCCGCCGGGCACGCAGCCAGCGGCCGGCCAGCCGCCGGCCGCCCCGACCGGCACGATGGGTGCGCCCGGCCACGGCATCGAGCCCGGCGGCGGCCCGGACGGCCAGCACCAGACGGCTGGCGGCCCGCCGCCGATGCCTCGGTAGCCGCCGGCGATGCCCCCCAGCGGCTGCCGATGCCTCGGTAGCCGCTGGGGGGCGCGATTCCCTGCGCCCCCAGCCCTGGCCGCGGCTTACACGTACCCCGCCATCGACAGCGCCGCTCCGAGCATGAACGACGCGAGGTTAGCCAGCAGGCTCAACAGCAGCAGCCCTGCCGCGTCCCGGCGGCCGGCCAGCCAGCCTACGGCCAGCCAGTAGAGCGCCGCCTCGGCCAGCCAGGCGAACCCCTCGGCGGTCAGCAGGTAGCCGCGCACGCCCAGCGTGGGCAGCGTCACCGCCGGCAGCACGAACCAGACGACCGGATGGGTCAGCAGGCTCCCCGCCAGCCCGAGCAGGACGCCAGCCAGCGGCCGAACGCGGTACCATCGGGCGAGCGCCCACGCAACCAGCGGCGCTTCGACGAGCAGCGTCAGGAACAGCGCCAGCAGGTACTGGCCCAGCGGATCGTGGAGGGGCATCCAGGTGGCTCACGGTCAGGGTGACCGAGGATGGTAGCCCGGGCGCAGCCCGCGACGTCTGCGCCGGGCCTCCCCTCGTTCGGTGTCGGGGCGGATGGCCGGCGGAGCGACCCTGCGCGTGCCCCGGCGGAGATCCGTGGTCTCGTCGGCTGGTGGCAGGTGGCCGAGCTGGCGGCGGTCGTGACGGTCGGCCTGGGGCTGGCGCTCAGCCTGCCACTCGCGACCTCCGTCTTCGCCCTGCTGCTGTTCGGCGTCCTTCACAACTACTTTGAGCTGCGGTACGTCGTCGGGCGGTTCGGCCCGCTGTTCAGCCGCCGCCTGTTCGAGGCGACGCTCCTCGGCCTGACGGTCGTGGTGGTGCTGCGCCTGCTGCCGCTCGGCGGCTGGGGCCGCCCGTTGGAGATCGTCGCCGTCTACGGGCTGCTGGCGGTGACGCTCGTGCTGCGGCTCGGCGGCCGTCCGTGGCTGCTCGCGGCCGGATTGGGGATCGTCGCCCTGGCCCTCGTCGCCTCACTCGCCTACGTCGAGCACCATTTTGTCGTCATCACGCACCTGCACAACGTCCTGCCGCTGGTCTTCCTCTGGGAGTGGTTGGGGCAGGGTGCGCCCACGCCGTCCGTCCGTGCTTTCCGGGGGCTGCACCTGACCTGGGCCATCGTGCTGCCGGCCCTGCTGCTGGCCGGCCTCTTCGACGGGCTGATGAGCGGCGTCGGGTCGGTCCTGGCGGACTGGACGCCGGCCGCCCGCATCGTGGGGGACGTGGACGGCTACGTCCGCGCCATGACGCCGCCCGGCGGCGACACGCTGCTGGGCGCCCGCCTGCTCGCCGTCTTCGCGCTGCTCCAGTTGCTGCACTACTACGTCTGGTGCCGCTTCTTCCCGTCCGTTGGCGCGGTCGAGGTCGGCCAGTTCAATCAGACGATGTTGGGGCTTGGCCTGCCGCGCGGGCGCACCCTGACCGGTCTCGTCCTGCTGCTCGCCGGGCTGATCTTCGCGCTGATGTGGGCGGACTTCCAGCGGGGTCGGTCCCTGTACGCCGCCCTGGCCGGCTACCATGCGTACCTGGAATACACCCTGTTGCTGCTGTTCGTGGTGAGCTGGCGTCGAGCGTGACGCCGTGCCCGGCGATGGCAGCGGCGCACGCGGGAGGTGAGGTGGCATCTATGGCGCTCCTGTTCACGAGCACGACGCTCGAGACCGCAGACCGGCTCCGCGACATCGTCCCGATCAAGCCGACCCTCGAAGAGGCGCGCACCGCCTCCGCGGCGCCGGCCGCGGATGTTGCGCCGGCCGGCGGCTTCGACATCCTGATCGTCGGGCTGATCGCCGCCGTCGTGGCGATTGTGCTGGTGGTCACCATTCGGGCGCGCCGGAAGCGGTAAACTTCCCGAGCAGGTCACTTGCTCCGGAATAGCGACACCCGCCCGGGTGTTGCTCCTGTCGCCAGACTGGCGGCGGCAGTTCGCGTTAGGGGAGACAGATGCTGGCGAGAGTCGCATCCCGCATGGGCGTCCACTACGGCTGGTTCGTGGTGGCGATCATTTTCCTGGTCCTCTTGATCTCGGCCGGCATCCGTAACATCCCCGGGCTGATCATCAAGCCGCTGGAAGAGGAGTTCACCTGGACCCGCTCGGCGATCTCGTTCGCCATCGGCATCAGTATCCTGGCCTACGGTCTGGGCGGCCCGTTCAGCGGCCGGTTGATCGGGCGATTCGGACCGATGCGCCTGCTGACGGGCGCGCTGATGGTCTCGGCGTTTGGGACGGCGGTCCTCTACTTCCTCCAGAACATCGTCCAGCTTACCGTCATCTGGGGCATGATCGTCGGCCTGGCGACGGGCGTCCTGGCGATCCCCCTCGGCGCGGCCCTGGCCTCGCGCTGGTTCGTGGCGCGGCGCGGGCTGGTGACGGGCATCCTCGGAGCAGGATCGTCGGCCGGCGCGCTGATCTTCGTGCCGATCATGATGTCGCTGACGGTCAACTTCGGCTGGCGCGCCGCGATCCTGCTCGGGGCCGCGCTCTTGCTGGCGCTGGTCCCGGTGGTGCTGCTGATCGTGCGGGACGCGCCGGCCCAGGTCGGGATCGAGGCGTACGGCGCGGCCGATGCCCCGGCCGGCATGGCGGCCGCCGATCAGCGCACCACCCCGATGTCGGAGGCGATGCGGACGCGCGACTTCTGGCTGCTGGCGGGCAGTTTCTTCGTCTGCGGTTTCACCAGCAACGGGCTGATCGGCACCCACCTGATCCCGCACGCGCTGGAGCACGGCTTCACCGAGACGGTGGCGGCCGGCTCGTTGGCCTTGATCGGGGCGTTCAACGTCATCGGCACGATCTGCTCGGGCTACCTGACGGACCGCTTCAGCCCGCGCGTGCTGCTGGCGACGTACTACGCCTTCCGGGCGGCCTCGCTGGTGCTGCTTCCGTCGGTGACCACCGAGACGGGGCTGATCGTCTTCTCGGTGATGTTCGGGCTGGACTACATCGCCACTGTCCCGCCGACCATCGCGCTGACGGCCGAGCGGTTCGGGCGGGCCAGCCTCGCGACGGTCTTCGGCTGGATCTCGTTCTCGCACATGGTGGGCGGGGCGGTCGCTTCGTACGGCAGCGGCGTGGCGCGCGACCTCTTCGGCGACTACACGCTGGCGTTCCTGATCTCGGCGCTGTTCGGGTTCATCGCGGCCGGCATGTCGCTCTGGATCAACACGCGCCTGCGGAAGATCGAGCCGGCCACGGCGACGGCGTAGCTCGCAGTCACACGCGGGGGAGCGGGGCCGCGCTGGTACACTTTCTCCTGGCGACCGGCCGCCCGGTCGTGGCCGCTCATTCCCTGTCGTAGCTGGAGGCGCACGTGTCCGACGTCGTGATTGTGGGTGGACGAGTCTGGGACGGGACCGGCGCCGATCCGAGGCCGGGCACGGTCGTGGTGCGGGACGGGTGCATCGCCGCCGTGCAGGGGCCGGAGGCTACGCTGCCGGCCGACGCCACGCGGATCGACGCAGCAGGCGGCTTCGTGATGCC
The DNA here is from genome assembly GCA_020850535.1 of Chloroflexota bacterium. NCBI lineage: Bacteria > Bacillati > Chloroflexota > Chloroflexota bacterium. The sequence continues at coordinate 6,071 of JADZEM010000174.1, read as the reverse complement.
GGGCATGATCGACTCGCACGTGCATTTGCCGTCGTCTGGCGCGGCCAACTACGAATTGCAGCGGCTCAAAGACCTGTTGCCGCTGGTGTCGCTCCAGGGGGCGGCCAACGCCCGCACCATGCTGATGGCCGGCTTCACGACCGTCCGCGACCTCAGCTCGCCGGGCTTCAGCAACGTGGCGATCCGTCAGGCGTTCGACGCCGGGCTGCTGGTCGGGCCACGGGTGCTGGCGGCCGGCATGTCGCTGACGGTCCCCGGCGGCCACGGCGACAGCTACTACCGGCCGGACGTCAGCGTCAACCGTGAGGGTATCGTCAACGGGCCGGATGAGGCCCGGCGGACCGTCCGCACCTGGGTCAAGATGCGCGTCAACCTGATCAAGCTGCTGGTTACCGGCGGCGTGATGACCGACGGCTCGGAGGTCGGCGCGCTCCAGTGGACGCCCGAGGAGCTGCACGCTGCCATCTCGCAGGCGCATCAGCTTGGCGTCAAGGTGGCGGGCCACTGCCACGGCGGCATGGGCGTCAAAGAGGCCGTCAAGGCCGGCATCGACACCATCGAGCACGGCACGATGCTGGACGAGGAAGCCGTCTCGATGATGGCGAAGGCCGGCACGTTTCTCGTGCCGACGATCATCGCCGGTCAGCACATCGTCGATCATGGCACGGCCGGCGGCATCGCCCCGCACGTCGTCGCCAAGGGCGAGCAGATCGGCGTCTGGCACCGTAAGAGCGTGCGGATGGCCCATGAGAACGGCGTCAAGGTGGCGTTCGGCACGGACTGTGGGACGCCCTTCAACAAGCCCGGCGAGAACGCCATCGAGCTGCGCTACATGACGGAGTGCGGCTTCAGCGCCGGCCAGGCGCTCGAAGCGGCCACCCGCGTGGCGGCCGACGCCTGCGGGCTGGCCGACCGACTTGGCACCCTGACCGAGGGCAAGCTGGCCGACATCCTGGTCGTCAAGGGCGATCCGCTCGCGGAGATTCGGCTGATGGCCGACAACAGCAACATTCAGTGGGTAGTGAAGGGCGGGGCGGTCGTCAAGCGGCCGAGCGGCCCGGTGGACCAGATCCAGCATGCCAGATAACCGTCTCGATCCCGAGTGGCCGTTTCCCCTGCCTGACCTGTCGCGGCCGGCCGTCGACAGCAAGCTGCGGGTCGGCGCGCGCATCTTCCACATCCTGATCTCGCCGGTCATCGCCGAAGTGCCGGACGAGCCAGACACCGACCTTGTGCAGCTGATGGTGCTGCTGGACGACAAGCCGCTGACCCTCAGCGATCTCGGCTGCGACAACGCGCGGGCCTCAACGCTCTGGTCGTTCCTGTGCAGCAAGCTGACCGAGCTGACGGTGGACTTCTACGATCCGCAGCCGCTGGAGAGCGGCGAGCCGAACCCGCGCCTGGGCTGCTGGGGCACCCGCCCGGACCTGCTGGAGACGGCCCCGGAGGAGGACTCGGCGCTGGCGGTGGTGATCGGCATCTCGACCTACCGCATCGGGACGCGCCCGCGCGGCACGCACCTGGACTTCATCCGCGAGCTTGGCGCGACGCTGGCCGAGGTGCTGGCCTACTGGGTGCTCCGCATCGAGCAGGACCGGAAGGCGGCGCACCGGCTGGCGCCGTAGGGGGTGAGGGGCACCGCTCCTACGGCGCCAGCCACCGCGCCGCCGACGCCAGGCTGTTGAACGTCAGGTGCGGCGTCTGCTCGGGCCGCGCCGGCTGCTGGCAGGCGAACGGCCCGCGCCGAATCCGGATCGCCAGCATCCCCACCTTCCGCGACGACTCGATGTCGAGGTCGAAGCGGTCGCCGAGCATCGCGACGCGCTCGGGGGCCATGCTCAGGTGATCGAGCGCCATCTGGAAGATGCGTTCGTCAGGTTTACTGATCTTGATCTCATCCGAGAGCAGCATCAGCGAGAAGTGGCGATCCACTCCCGCGCCCTCCAGCAGGGCGCGCGCGTGCAGCCCCTGGTTCGCCACCATCACCAGCGGATACCGCTGCGCCAGCCGCGCCAACGCCGCGTCGGCGTAGGGCAGCACGCGGTCGCGGTTGGAGAAGGTCCGCCAGATCTGCCGGGGGATGGCCGGGTCGCCGCCGAGCGCGCTGAACGCGTGCGAGCTGACGCGCGGCGCATGGGCCATCATGGCGGCGCGGAGAGCATCCCGCAGTTGCTGGCGGCTGACGGACAGGCCGCCCTCGCGCAGGTGCTTGAGCGCCAGCCTCTGCCAGTACGACCACGTCGGGTGCTCGTCCACCACGACGCTGCCCATGTCGATGCAGACGGCCCCAAGGGTCGAGCGGTCGCGCAGAGCCGGGTGGCTCATCCGAGCGCCTCCACGCCGCCGCCCGCCGGCAGCCGCACAATCCCCGGCGTTGGCAGATGGGCCGTCAGCAGGATCTGCCCCTCGCGGCGGGCCTGCTCGAAGACGCGCCGGCGGGTCTCGGCAGACAATTCTGGCAGCACGTCGAACAACGGCGACCACTCCGGGTGCTCGATCTGGGCCGGGTGGTGGAACATGTCGCCGGTGTAGACGCCCATCTCCGAGCCAGACGTCAGCGTCACGATCAGGTGGCCGGGGGTGTGGCCGGGCGCGGTGACGATCCGGACGCCCGGCGCAACCTCCACCTCGCCGTCGGTCAGGGTCAGGCGGCCATGCTCGACCAGCGGTGGCAAGGCGTCGTCCAGGAAGGCCGGTCGCTCGGGCAGCGCCGGGTTCATCCAGTAGTCCCACTCGCCCTGCCAGAGCCAGTAGCTGGCGTTCGGGAAGGTCGGCACGCGGCGGCCGCCGTCGCGGATGCTGGCGCCGCCGGCGTGGTCCCAGTGGGCGTGGCTGATCACGACCGTGTCGATGTCGGCAGGATCGGTTCCGAGGGCGGCCAGCGCCGAGAGCAGTTGGCCGCAGTTCTGGCCGCGCTCGGCGGCGAGATCGGCCCCGCCGCCGGTGTCCAGCAGGATGCGGCGCTCGCCAGCGCGGATCAGCAGGCAGTTCACGCCCACCGGGATCTGCCCATGCTCGTCGAGGGGCGCGACGGGCCGCCAGTCGGCCTCGGAGACCCGCCCGAACACCCGCGCCGGATCGAGCGCCAGCCCGCCATCGGACACCACCGCGACTTCCAGCGACCCGATGAACATCCTCGTCACGCGCGCGCCTCCCGGTAGTCGGTCCGGGGCCGATTATAGGCCGGGCTGCCGGGAGCAGCACCGTGCTGCGGACGGCGACCCTGGCAATCGCATGGTGAGCCCGTCGTGCAGCGTCGTCGGGGCTTGAAACCCCGCCGAGATCTTGCGCTGCAATGTATTGGACTGCTATGTATAGAGGTGCAAGACATGGAGCTGAGATCGGCGTGCGCCCTCCGGCGCGCTGCCTCACAGGTGACCCGATGGAGATCAACAAAGACCTGATCGCCGCATCCTCCACCCCGATGGTCCTCGCGATCCTGGCCGACGGCGACAGCTACGGCTACGCCATCCTCAAGCGCGTGCAGGAGCTGTCTGGCGGCCACATCCAGTGGACGGACGGCATGCTCTACCCGGTCCTGCATCGCCTCGAACGGCTCGGCTTCATCGAGGCGCGCTGGCAGACGGCGGAGAGCGGACGCCGCCGCAAGTACTACCGGATCACGGATGGCGGGCGGTCACAGCTTGCCGAGGAGCGTCGTCAGTGGCAGGCAGTGGATGCCACGCTGCGGGGTATCTGGCAGGTCTTGTCCTCGCCCGCCTCGGCGGGGCGCTCGCCGTCCGCCCTTCCACGTCCGCAGGGAGCCTGACCGATGAGTGCGCTCAGTCAGACGATATCGCTCGAAGAGCAGATCGATCAGTGGCGCACCTATCTCCGGCGACGGCAGGCGATCCACACGTCAGATATCGCCGAGCTTGAGGATCACCTGCGCGAGCAGGTCGCCGTGCTGGAGGAGTCCGGGCTGGCCACGGACGAGGCGTTCCTGGTGGCCGTCAAGCGGATGGGCAGCCTCGACGCCCTGTCACGGGAGTTCGCACGGGAGCACTCGGAGCGGCTCTGGAAACAGCTGGTCGTCGTCCCATCCGAGAGCGAGGCGTCCCACGCCACGGCGCGCAAGGATGCGATGGTCGCCTTCGGACTGGCGGTGGCAGCGGCCCTGCTGATCAAGGCGCCTGCGCTCTTCGGGCTGTACGTGGCCGAACAGGGCGGCTTCTACGCGCGCAACCTGAGCCTGTTCGTGCTGCCGCTGCTGACGCTCTACTTCGTCTGGAAACGGCAGCTCAGCACCGCGGCGGTCCGCTGGTGCGGCGTCGGCTTTCTCGCGGCGGTGGTCTTCGCCAACGCCTACCCGTTCACCAGGAACGGCCACACCGAGGCGCTGACGGCGCTGCACCTGCCCATCGCGCTCTGGCTGGCCGTGGGGATCGCCTACGCGGGCGGGCGCTGGAATCAGGTCAGCGGGCGGATGGACTTCATCCGCTTCTCTGGCGAGCTGTTCATCTACTACGTGCTGATCGCCCTCGGCGGCGGCGTCCTGACCATGTTCACGGGGATCACGTTCATCGCCATCGGGATCGATCTGGAGTCGTTCGTCGAATCGTGGCTGCTGCCGTGCGGCGCGGTCGGGGCGCTGGTGGTCGGCTCGTGGCTGGTGGAGGCGAAGCAGAGCGTCATCGAGAACATGGCGCCGGTCCTCACGCGCCTCTTCTCACCGCTGTTTGCGGCCATGCTGATCGCGTTTCTGCTGGCCCTGGCCTGGACGGGGCGCGGCGTGGACATCGAGCGCAACGTGCTGATCGCGTTCGATCTGCTGCTGGTGGTGGTGCTGGGCCTGCTGTTGTACTCGATGTCGGCGCGCGATCCGGCCGCGCCGCCGAGCATCTTCGACGTGGTGCAGGTGGTGCTGGTGCTCAGCGCGCTGCTGGCCGACGCCGTGGCGCTCTGGGCCATCGCCGAGCGCATCTCCGAGTTTGGCTACACGCCCAACCGCGTGGCCGCCCTCGGCGAGAACGTGATCCTGCTGGTCAATTTGACGTGGTCAGCCGGGCTGTACATCCGGTTCCTGCTCGGCCGGGGCACGTTCGGGGCGCTCGAACAGTGGCAGACGAGCTACCTGACGGTCTACGTGGTGTGGGCGGCCATGGTGGTGATCGCGTTCCCGCCGCTGTTCGGCTACATGTGACGGTCAGTACGTGACGGTCAGTATGCGGCGGTCAGTACGTGGCGGTCGGTTGGCGCTGGCGACAGCGCGCCGAGACGAATGCAGATCGGCTCACCCCGTAGCGGGGGCTTGCCCCCTGCCCGTCTGACCATGAAACGGGCGGGGGACAAGCCCTCGCGCTACCGTTGCAGACCGCCTCTAGTGCGCAGCCGGCTCAGAACCGCCAGCGTGTCAACGCCGTCGGGAACGAGTCCCACCCGAACGCCACCTTCAGCGTCACGACGTACAGGCCACCCTGGTCCCAGGTGTCGGGCGTGGGCACGTAGGTTGGCCCGTACTTCGCGCCGAGCGCCGCCGCCAGCTTCTCCGCGAACGCCCGCTCCGGCTTCCCGACGAGGTGCGCCTCGCCCTCCAGCACCACGACCTCGTCGCCGCTCTCCAGGTGCACCACGATGCTCGGATTCTGGGCCAGGTTCTTGCCGCGCCGCGTCTCCGGGCTGCCGTCAAAGTAGAACGCGTCATCCACCCAGGCGCCCCAGGCCGGCATCGCGTGGGGGCGACCGTCCGGGCGCGTCGTGCAGAACCAGTAGTTGCGCGCCTGCTCGATGCGCTCCACCGCCCACGGCCACGGCAGGGTGCCCTCGTCCGACTCCGGCACGCCGTAATCTTTCGGCAGCAACGGCCGGCCCTGGACCGGCTGCGCCGCACCGCTGGTGTTCGTTGTCATACCTCTCCACGTCCTCCCCGGGAAAGTACCCGTCGATCCTCAGGTGCCACCCGATCACCATACGGCGTCGAACATGACAACGGGTGTCATATTTCGGGTCGTGGGTCGTGGGTCGTGGGTCGTGGGTCGTGGGTCGTGGGTCGTGGGTCGTGGGTCGTGGGTCGTCAATGTTGGTGAAAGCATGCAAGCTGCAATTGTCATCCTGAGCGCAGCGAAGGATCT